>CAYSAA010000055.1:0-11779 GCA_964428905.1 uncultured Atribacterota bacterium | reverse complement strand
TGGACATGGGAACCGAATTTGATGATACCAGGGAAGAAGCTCATTCTGATTATTATGAAAAAGAAAAAATAAAGAGGGAATTAACAGAAAAAGAAAAATTGATATTACAGAATCGAAGATTATTGTATCATAGCTTAGTTTATGTCGGATTTACGAATTATCCCTACGAATGGTGGCACTATGACTTCGGCAATCAGTCATGGGCATATATTACTAATAAGAAAAGCGCTTTTTATGGTGTAGCGTCCCCTGAATTCAGGTGGAAGCATAAATATTAACATCTGTCTCTCTAATTGTATCTTTGAAAGTATTCAACAGGTGCCAACCACACATCTTTTATTGCTCCTTTGCTTATGCAAAAATAATTTCTTTCAAAGATTAAAATGTTTTTATTTTAAAAACAGAAGAAATACAATCTTTGATATGTATTAGTAAATGCAATATAATCTCGCTCAAGGGCTAGCCCCAATTCCGTTGGTTCTTCTACATTGCATTCACTTTGTCCTTTTGGAGGAGTCGTTAGTTTGTATCAATATTTCACTCAAGCTACCGTTAAAGTGTTTACCTCTCTTTACACTAATTCACCTTATACTTCAGAGGAAACTTTTTATTTACCTGAAGTAGCAGTTGAATATCTTATTGAGCCTAATAGAGTGACTTCGGAGCAAGAAAGTTATTGGAAAGAACATGTATTTAATCTGGATATTATTAAAAAAGATAAGATGATAGTAACCCAAGAAGATAGCGAAGTATTTTCCCTTACCGGAAATGCTAATATTGCCGATTTGTTTTTAATGGGAATGAACGAAGATACTTTCAAAGAGATATTGAGAACAGATATCCCTGAAGATACAAAAATAACCGTTAGAGATTTTACGGTTTCTCAAGATTTGGGTTTTGACGATTCTAAAGAAGATTTAGAATTATATTTTTCTTCCAGATAATAGCAAAATTCCATCCTTGCATTTTTTTACTTTTCACTTGTTGCTATATTTTAACTGTATAAGTTATACTCTATACGGTATACTGTTTTGTCATTTCGTGGCAATCTCATACACTTATACCCAAAAGATTTTATGTATTTTAACTAAATACTAAGGACCAACGACTATCTACTAATTTTGCAATCTCATCCAATTAAACTTGAATCATTATTGTATTAATCTGTAAAACTGAAAATTGTTTGTATCTCGCACCTTGCATCTTATTCCTTGAATCTTGTAATTTATCCCATTTATTTTGCTAAACAGACTTTTTGATGGAATAATATTTCTTAAAAGTGTTAATAATAACATTTTGGAGAAATATAATGAGGTTCTTAGAATTAAAGAATGAACTAAAAGATTTTCCCATCTTTTCTTTAAATGATTTTAAAAATATTGATCCTGTATTTGACAGAAGAAGGTTACATAGTATATTCAAGTAAGTTATCGGTTTTTCGTTTTCAGATTTTAGATTTTATTATCAATTACTCATTACTGATTACTTCCCACTGTATTCAAACGTTATACTATTTCTTTGATTTCTGAAAAAGTTGAAGTCTCATTGAAAAACAGCTACAATTATTAAATTCGACTAGTTTTTTATAATATACTAAAATATCAGAAATAGAGTCCGAGACTGAAAAGTTATCTGACTCTATTTTTTCTGTAAAATCATTTAGATACAAGGATTTATATGCAGGAATTTATAGCCGTATTTATTTCTTTTACAAGTATTCTGGTCTTGAATAAAAAAAAAGTACCAGTTGGTTTAGCCATTTGTATCTGTGCATTGCTTATGGCCTTCATTGGGGGATTGGGAATCCCTGGCATAACTAAAGTTCTTGTAGATACCTTTACTAATTTAACTAAAGTTAAGCAATACATAATTATAACAGAAGTAAGCATAATAGGGATTCTACTTGGGAAATATGGAATAATTGACGAAGTTATCAAATATTTTTCTAAAATTGTTTCTAGCAGAAGAATAACTTTAATGAGTATTCCTGCCCTGGTAGGCTTATTGTCAGTTCCAGGAGGAGCCATTATATCTGTTCCATTTGTTGACAAACTTGGAGATAAATCCAATCTATCCAAAACCCATAAGGCTGTAATTAATCTAGTTTACCGCCATATTGCCATGCATATAATGCCTTACACATCTGGCTTTCTACTTGTGGCATCGCTTGCTCCAAGTATCTCGGTTTATAAATTGGCGGGATTAAATAGCATATTTATTATTTTATATTGTATTATCGGCTATTTTTTGTATATCCGTAAGGTTAAAAACGACAGAACTTCTTCTAATAAAGCATCATGGTCAAGCTTAATAAATTTATTGATACATACTTCGCCGGTCTATGTTGCTGTACTTTTAAACCTTTTTGTTGGCCTGCCATTCTATTATGGATTATTAATCAATCTACTAATTATTTTTTTGCTTCGTCCAATAAAATCCTTTCCAATTGATATAATAAAATCCATCAATTACAAAATATTATTTGCCTTAATTGGTGTCTATCTTATCCAAGGTGTTATTGGTAAAATGGAGTCCTTAACTGATTTTCTAACCATGATTTTTAGTAGTCCGGATACAATAATCTTTGGTATTATTGTTATCTCTTTTTTCTTCGGAATGACAACAGGTTTTCAACCTACTGCTTTGGGGATTGTTTTGCCTATTTTGACAATGTTGCCACTGACAGAAAGCCAGCTTTTATTTTATGCTCATTTTACCTTTGAATGGAGTTTTGTAGGCTATTTTTTTTCTCCTTTGCATCTTTGTCAGCTCTTTACCTGTGAATACCTTGATGTGTCTACTGCAGAATTATATAAAGAATACTGGAAACTTTTCCTTTCATTGATAGCAGTATTAATGGTTAATTATTTTATCCTGGGAATATGGCTAAACCATTAATATAATCTAAATTATAACCATATCCAGAATAATTGGCTAATTCTATTAGCCCGTACCTTTCAACTTGCATTTTGTATTTAGTATTTTAACCAAAACAAAACAAAAAATTTGTTTTAATTTTTGGGCAAATGGAATATGCTATTTTATTAAGGAAGTGCCCAATGACCAACAAAAATGAACCTAATCATTTTTTATCTGGTTCTTAAATGAAAATGGAATTCTTTATAAAGAAGATGGTAGCAAGAGGATTGCCGATAATTCCCTGGTAGCATAACACTACTTCTTATGAAAGTAAATCCATAGAAAAAGACATTATGATCAAGGTGATAGTGAACCTCATTAACCGGGAGAATTAGTAATTTAGTTTTTCGTTAATGGTTAATTGTTTTCTCCCCCTCACCCTAGCCCTCTCCCTCCGAGGGGAGAGGGAAGTACGAACCTCCCCGTTAGGAAGGGATTAACCCATCTCATTTCCTCCAAATTGATGGATGGATTATGTTTTCTTTTATTTCCCTCCCCTTGATGGGAATCCCAGACCTTTTCTATTTCCTCACCCTTGAGGAGGGAGGATGAAGGTGGGGGTGAATGTTAAAATTTATACTCTTTTTTGCCTTTGCTAACCATCTCTTTTTCTTTTCGTCATTGCGAACACTATGACTTTACCTGTGCCGCAATCTCATACAGTTATACCCAAAAAAGTATTTATTTGCTTATTACTGGTTTCTCATCACTTTTTACTGTATTCAATATGCAATACAATATTTGACCGAAAGACAGGTAGGCCGGGTGACCGACAGACTTTCTTTGATGTATTTAGACTGAATACCAAAGATCAACGACTATCGACTGATATCAATCTGTTTTAAACTAATTAGTGCTGATACTTTTCTTAACCTTGATGAAACCAGATATAACAAATATTGTAATTGGAATAACAGAGATATTGGCTAAACTTATATTGTAATGGAAAAGGGCAATCAAAGAAAAGATAAAAAGAATAATTTTCATTAAGATATTAAGTGACCTTATATGATGATATTTACAGTGAATACTAAAGACAATGCCCAGTGTTCCCGCAAGGACAAGTATAAAAGCATGTAATTGAAGTAAGCCTACCTCAACTACTAAGTCCGATCTGGAAAATACCGCTGGCATAAGAATCATTAGTGGAATACACAATTCAAGAGATTTAAAAATAGTATGAGTATAATTACTTCCCGCAATTTTTGATGTTACTGCTGCTGTTAGTGATGTTGGTGGGGAAAGATGACCAAAAACACCAAGGAAGAAAGCAAAGAAATGAACTGACCAGCGTTCTAACCCTAATTTAACCATTGTTGGGGCAACTGCTAAAGCTACCATAGTATAAACCGGGGCAGGTGGCAGTCCCATTCCTAATAAATAACCAAATACAAATGCAACTGCAATAGTAGCAATGACGTGAAAGCTGGCAGCTTCCACCAATAACCTGCCAACTTTAGTGGGAATACCGGTAATTGTTAAGGTACCTGCCAGAATACCCAATAATGATAGTAATATAACCAGGTCAGAACCTAAATCAATAAAGGCATCAACAGAGTTCCTGAAAGGACTGATAATTTCTTTATAATTCCTTAATTCTTTATTAATTGAAGCCCTGTAAATTAAAGTTAAAACAAGAAAAGTAATGAGGCCGAAGAAGACTCTTACTGCAGCAACCATAGGGTCCATTCGATATCGGCCCATCAAGTAAATCAAGGTAACAATAATTCCAACAAAAGCCAAAATGTTTGCTTTATCAATCAATACCAATTTTGGTATTTCAATAATGGAACTTGAGTCCTTATTTGAAATGCCGGTCATATATTTTCCTGTAAGAATATAAACCGCAGCTCCTACTCCAGCAAAATATATCAAGGCAGGGCCAAATCCCCTGGCTAACACGTCAAAATAGCCAACCCCTAAAAATTCAACCATAATAAATGCCGTAATTCCCATTACCGGAGGCATAAGCTGGCCACCCAGGGAACAAGCAGTTTCAATTGCCGCTGCATTTACACGAGAAAACCCTGCTTGAATTAAGGCCGGTATTGTAATAGAACCTGTTGTGGCAGCATTGGCAGGTCCGCTTCCACTAACGGTTGCAACAGAAAAAGAACCTATAACAGCAGCTTGAGGAAGGGCATGAATTGATTTTGCCGAAAGCCTCATAGTCCATTTTAGGATTGAATCAATACAACCAAAACCTCTTAATAGCCCTAATATCATCATAAAAGGTAAAATAAGCGTCAGAGAAAGCTGTGGTAATCTCGAATATATTCCTGTTGTCATTTCTACACTCATTGAGGTAAAAACTCTGACCCACCTTAAACCCGGATGATTAAATAATCCTGGAATTACATAACCATAAACACAATAAAAAATAAGCAAGATATTTAGAATAAAGATTGGGAAATACTTTCTTCTGGCATATTCTAAAATTAGAAAAACCATCATAGTGCCAACGACAATATCTTTGGTATTCCATATCCCCAACCTAACGATTCTTATTGGATTGAATTCTAGAGTGATATAAAAAGCAGCTATTAAAGAAATAATAATAAATATTGCAGCTAAAATATATTGAAGTATTTTTCCTAAACCAGGATAAAAGTCATCTTCGCGCATGGATTTAAGTGTAGCGATAATGTATGCGACGGGTACCATACCCACAGCCAGTAGAGTTGGCCCGCCTCTGCCTGTTAAGTAATATCTAAAAATATAAATAAAGTAAAAAAGTGCAAATCCATAGAACATGATACTAATAAGAATATTATTTTTATGAGATTTTCTCTCAAGCGAATCGGCTTGTTTATTAGTATTACTTGACATTATTGTTAAACCTCTTTTTCGATTTCTTAACAAAAAAATTAACACATATTAATTTTAAAAGGGGAAGAAATATATCCTTCCCCTAATCGTATTCATTTTTTACATAATGTTATTGCGCTATTCGATCATCCCATGCTGAATCCCATACACCATTTTCTTCTAAATATTTGGCTAACCCCGGGTGTACGGGTACAAAGTCTATTGTGGCTTTGACACCCCTTAACTGTATATCTACCATATTCTCTCTAATTTGCTCATAAATAGGATCCTGGCTTACTAATTCATCTGCTTTTTCTTCAATGATTTTTAACATTTTATAGACATCTTCTTCAGGCATAACTTCCGGGCCTGTATGGAATCCATAAAAGAAAGGCACTCTAATGACTTTCTCTACATGGACATCTGTTTCAAAGGCTTCGACTGGAACTTCAACAACATCAATACCAGATTCACTTAATATTGCAATTTCTTCTTCACTGGGATTCAAAATAGCAATATCCGTTGCCAGTTCGGCTTCCATAATCCAGGGAGGTACAGAGGAGCCTTCTCCTGAAGTATAAGCATTAATTGCCGAAATATGATTGGCACTCAATGCGCTACCCACCATGCCTGTATCTATTTCTACATACTCATGCCCCACATTAAGAATTTCCAAAGGTCTTTCCAGGGCAGCCCTGACATCCCAACCTGCAGGCCCGGTAAAGGTTGGTTCGCCGGCCAGATCTCGCCATTCTTTGAATTTATCAATATCTCTCGCATGAATGGCCAGGCCAACTTCTAATGTGTATCCCCAGAAGGATTGTACAGGTTGTCTTACAATATAATCACTAAAACCTTCAAATCGGTCTCTGTCACCTGCCAGTTCAAAAAATGCAACATCTGCACCATACATTCCATCCATTTCTTCCATTGCATATTGCTTTACAGTATGTACGGCTCCGGGAGTAGGAAGTACTGTGAAATTATATCCTTCCATTTCTTTATCCAATACTGTTGTCAAAGCTACCAGGGCTCTATGGCCAGAGGAACCTGTTGATGAAGTTCCCCATTTAAACTCTTTTACCTGGGCAAAACTACTTATTGAACATGCAAGACAAATGGATGTTATTAATATTGCCAATATTATCAATTTATAAAATTTACCTTTATTCATTTTGTTTCCCTCCTATTTCAACAATAATTTAAAAAAATCATATTTTTATTTTTAAATATAACCTCCCACCTCCTATCCTGATCTAATTCTTAGTTTGCTGACCTGAATTCTACTTGTTCTGAAATATTGACATAAATAGAATAAAAAAAAGAAAAGGATCTCCTAAAGCTAAGATGATATTATTATAAATGATGGGGTATACTTATTGTGATAGGCTACTACAATTATACTTTGAATAATTCCAATAGTGTATTTTGTCAAATACATACAATAATATTCTATCATAAAAAAAGAGTCCATTGCAATTAAAGTTTACTGTTATCGATAATTAACTAATATGTTTTTAGATATTGTTAGAGCACAAGTATCTTGTATCGAGTCCAAATTTAGCGGGCTATAGTTTCAGCAAATAAATATGTTTTCATTAATCGGCAAATTATATTGCTTATCACTCGTCACTGATTACTAATTACTGTATCTAACGTTATACGGAATAATATATACGATTTCGTCATTGCTCGGAGTGAAGCAACAAAGCAATCTCATACAATTATACCAAAAAGATTTTATGTATTTAAACTAGCTATTAAATACCAATGACTAATAACTAATTTAGCAATCCACCCAATTACACCATCAGTATTTCTAGTATTTCTGGTTGTTAAGCCAAAACTGTTGACTAATAGAGAATGAATGATAAAATAAAACTACATTACTTATCAAAGGTATTCAATATCTTTTGAGAAATCCATTTAATTGTGACTAAACCCTTACAAAAAGAAAGGTGCAGCAATTATGCCTGATTGGAAGGGCTCAGCTACCAGAATAAATGAATTTACCCATGATATAATAGCTTTTTGTGAATCAGACCCTCATCTTTTTTTAGAAATGCTTAGAGAAAGAGAGCGTTTCCTAACAAAAACACCTGAAAAGATCTACCAAACTTTGGATGATCAAGCAATGGCAAATCTGAGGTTTGATGATTACTTTATTTATTCCTACACTTCAAAACACTATCAGAAGAAACCCCTGGAAGTTTTTTTAGAAAGGATGCTTCCTGAGTATAGACAGAAAGAACAGATGATTCTTCGAGGATTTAAGCACCACATCTATAGCAGTTTTGTAGTTAGCGAAGTTGTACCAGGATTTTATTTTATTGCGAAAGACCTTTCTACGGGAAAGCAATATAAAGTGAGAGAAAATGAAGCTACATATCAATTGAAAAAAAATGATTATTTTATCGGCAGAATTTTACCATACGAATCAGACTATGCTTTATCTGTTGTTAACTTATTTCTTCCAGAAATTCCTTCCTACAGTGCAAAAAAAGCCTTGAAAGACTTGCCTGCTGAGATTGCCCAGGAAGCAGATCCATTAATGATTGAAAAACAACTTAATCAGAAAAGCAAACAAGATCCTCTTCCAGAACATGCTGAACAGAAGACGATTGATGATATAGAGAAGGAATTAAAAAAATATCTAAAGAAACGTCTGGGTAAAAAGGCACCTTCTATTAAAAGTTTAAGAAAAAAGATTAATCGCATTAAAGACCCGGTACCATTAATTAAGGAATTAGCTAAAATGATGCACATTTCTTCTCAAGAAGATTTTGCTACATTTCAGCAGCTTTTCTATGAATTCTGGAATCATGCTCCACGGGATGAATTTCAGGGAAAATCACCGGAAGAAATAAACAAAGAAACCATGGGACCTTTGGAAAAGGAACTTTTGGACGATTTCATGAATTATATGGAAAAAAATATGGATATTACAAAGTTTTCCAATAAAAATGAAATAGAAAAAGCGATTAAGGAATTACAACGAAAATGGCTTCATGAAGCACAAGAAGAGCTTGATGGAAAAACACCCTTTCAGGTAATGGAAGAAGAGAGAGAAAAAATAAATAGCCCCAGGAAGGATTTCCCAGTTTCATTTAACATTAACCCTATAGATTTAGATTCTCAGGACCCCTTAAATCTCAATGATATTAAAGAGGAAGATTCACCTCTAGTCAGAGATGTAGAAACCTTTGTTCGTTATTTCCAGGAAAATCGTATAAAAGTAACTCCAAAGAATCGCTGGATTCCTTTCAAGCACCTTAAGAGAATCGAAAAGAATTTTATTAACCCGGTAAAAGACAGTTTTACCTTTATAGATAAAGAAGAAGAAACAGGTAAAGAAACAAGAAAGAAATACATTCACTTTATTCACCTGTTATCTCGTGCGGAAAGATTAATTTATACAGACAAGCGTGGGTATGTACAGATTAATATGCAACATTTTAAAAAATTTACTCAAAATAGCTATGGTGAAAATATTCTTAAGCTCCTGTTGGACTGGATGGAAAAAGTAAATTGGGTTAAACTACAAGCGACAGAGTATACTACGTTTAATGCCCAGGAATATCAAAAAAATATTATTGGTATATGGGAATACTTCTATCAATTAAAACCCAATGAGAAGAAAACACCTGCTGCTTTAACAAAAGATATATATACTGAACCTTCCAGGGGACAAAAAGAACTTGATGAAATTACTAAATATTTAACCCATGATGTACAAAGTATTATACTAAGGTATTTAAAATGGTTTGGGGCAATTGATACACAAGAAGAAGTAATCTTTCCAAACTTATGGATTCGATCCATCAAACAATTTTGGGTAACACAAAAAGGGAAAAAATTAGTTGACAGAGTAGTGAGGTATTTCTGGGAAAAAGGTAAAATCAAAATGAATAAATAGAACTAAAATAGACTATCATAGTTAAAAAGAAGTTCCTACTGGTACCTGCAATTTTAACTCCACTTTTTATTCTCCCGACTTTTATAAAAGGAGCAAACTGGGATGCGCTTACTGGTGATTTTGATATAGATGAAATAGACATAGATACTGTAAAGAAATTTATTAAAATGGCAGTACAAAGTGGAAGATTAAGTGTGGCTGATGAAAAAGAAAATATTAAAAATATCTTGGAAAAATTAAAGCTTATCAACAAGAACAAATTGACTAATGCTTCAATTATTCTTTTTGGTAAAAATCCGCTAAAGGCCGCCCATCCCTCTGTGGCATGTAATCCATTGATTGTTCACATATTTTACCTTGTTGGACTTGTTGAGGAATATGGATCAGGCATTGGAAGAATGATTCAATCATTAAAAGAAACAAATCTACCCGGACCTGAATTCAAAGAAGAATTTAATGGATTTTCCCTTTACATTAGAAAAAATATCTACACCCGGGAAAAACTCATAGCATTGGATTTGAATGAGAGACAAATAAAAAAGGGAACACTACCTCATCTTGTTTCCTCCCCCTTGAGGAAAGGATAGACTTCTCTATTATTTCCTCAATCATGAGGCGAGGATTGATCCATCTCGTTTCCTCCCCTTGAGGGGGGAGGACTAAGGTGAGGGTGAAGTTTATACAATATACTTTTCTGTCATTGCGAACAAATTGAAGCAATCTCATAAATTTAAACCCAAACAGCTTTATATTGTATTTTTACTAAATACTAACGACCAACGACTATCGACTAAATTAAGGCTCAATACGCAATACAGTATTTGACCGGCAGACTGGCCGACTAGTAGACTGGGTGACTGATAGATTTACATTTTTACTGAAAACTGTAAACGGTAAACATTTTCTTGTAAAATAATAAAATATTATTATAATATATTAATAGAATAATAAATTATTAATATCATAAAGGTGATATAAATGGATAAAATGACCAAAATCAGAGACAATTCTCAAATTACCATTCCCAAAAATATCATGGATAAATTGGATTTAAAAAAGGGAGATACTATATCTATTGAACTTCGAGATGACGAAATAGTATTAAAACCGGTGGTTATTATTGATAAAAGCCAAACCTGGTTCTGGAGTAAGGATTGGCAAAAAGAGGAGAGGGAAGCTGAAGAAGATATCAAAAAAGGCAGAGTAAAAACTTTTAATAATGCTGATGAATTAATGAAAGATTTAAAAAATAAATGAAAATCCAGATAACCCAACGCTTTAAAAGAAGTTTTCAGAAATTAACAAAAGAAGAACAACAGACATTTCAAAAACAGATAGACCTGTTTTTACAAAATCCAACTGCACCATTCCATCCTTCTTTACGTATTAAAAAAATCCAAGGAACTGCAAATATATTCGAATGCAGAATAAATCGGGATATTCGAATGACATGGCAATACCATCAGTCAGATTCTATTCTACTCCGCAATATAGGCAAACATGAACGAACACTAAAAAGACCATAAAATATAAAACAGCATATAGTATCTAGTATCGAGTGCAAATTTGGCAAGCTATATTTTCAGTTAGCAGAAAATCTCACTCTTATCGTTGTTACTAACTACTTCTTCCGCCATTGCGAATCCCGGGATCCTTTCCTCCCCCTTGACGGTGAGAATTAACTATTTTCGTGTTTCCTCCCCCTTGAGGCCAGGATTAACTCTTCTTTTGTCTCCTCCCCTTGAGGGGGGGAGGACTAAGGTGGGGGTGAAAGTTATACACTATACGGCATACTGTTTCTGTCATTGCGAGTAAGCTTTAGCTTACGCGGCAATCTCATACACTTATACTTGAATTCTTATTAGTGTATTAGTCTAAAAACCAAAAACAAAAAACAATAAACCATCTAACCCGCATTGTTACCCAAGCAGGAAGGGAGGAAAATAAAATGCCTAAACTCGTTAGTATGATCTACAAATTAGCCCGAGCAGCCAATGATATCAGCAAAGTTGCCAGCGGTGACCCCAAAAAAATCGCCCGCCGGGCAAAAAATAAAATTGTAGGCAAAAAATTGAGTAAACATCTTGGTAGATTGTTATGGAAATAAAACCTAACCGCAATCTAAAACAAGACCTT
>CAYSAA010000054.1:0-13159 GCA_964428905.1 uncultured Atribacterota bacterium | reverse complement strand
TCCGGCCATTACACCTTCTTCAGGGCCAGAGATAAATGACAGGCAGATAACTACAATGAGTATTAAGTCAGGTTTTACAGTATTGATTCCTAATAAATTCGCTAAAAGTAACTCTATCGATAATGCAACAATCATAATTCCTGCCTTAGCCCATAACTTCATTCTATTACTATCCCCTTCTATCAATTGGTTACTTTATTCATTGGTTAATTATAAATGAACCATTAGCACCTTCTTAGAAGTTGGTTCTTCATGGTTACATACACTGTAAACTGTCTTTGTTTCTTACCTCTTATCTTATACCTTTATTTTCTTGAATTTTGTATTTAACTTGTAACTTTATATTTGTATTTATTTCTTAACTTGCAACTTGCATCTTGTATTTTGCTTTATATCTTTATTTTTCTTTTATCTTTTGTATTATAACTGAAAACTGTAAACTGAAAACTATCTTTTTTAATTGGTAAACCGATCAACTGGTAAATTGGTAAATTATATTTACTCACACCTTGCACCTTTTATTTGCTTTTCTTCACGTTATACGTTATACTTTTTCTTCTTCTTGTTTTTGTCTTGGACTACCTACTCGATACTGTATGTTAGCCATTGTGCCGAGTCAAGCGACAAAGCAATCTCATATACTTATTCTCGCTCGGATGATTTATTTCCTCCCCCTCACCCTGACCCTCTCCCTCCGAGGGGAGAGGGAAATGATTCAATATCCTCTGTGGGCGAGAAGGAAATTTTCAAAAAACTGGTTTTTCAAGTTGCATCTTGTAGCTTGCCTCCGGTATTACTATTTCACGTTATACGGTATACTGTCTTTTCTTCTTGTTTTTCTCTTGGACTACATACTATATACTACCTACTCGATACTGTATGTAAACTCGATACTTTTTAGATGCATTTATTGTTGTATTATCTTGTATTGGACGCGATACGCAATACACACGACACAATACTGTATTTGGACTACCTACTACCTACTCGATACTGTATTTTTTATGCTATCGATTTAAAATTAAAGGAACTAAAACTTTTAATTCTGTTCCTCCCTCTTTTCTTGCCTCGATAAGAAATCTTTTTGCACCATGATTTTTCCTGGTATACACAAATTGTAATATTTTTGGTTCCAGATGATATTTTTTTAGCATCATAATGATCGGAACCAAGCTGTCAGCCCGATGTATCAGGTAAAAACGACCTCTCTTTTTCAACAAATAACTGCAAATTGATACCAAACCATCCATGTTTACATTAATCTCGTGCCTCGCCAGCAGCTGTTCATTTTTTATACTTGGTTTCCCCTTGCCAAGAGGGATATAGGGAGGATTTGCAGTTATCACATCAAAGGATTCACCCTGAAATCGACCATATAAATTTTTCATATCATCCTGAATTATATGAATTTTATCATTTAGTTTGTTTAGAGATATGTTTCGTTTTGCTGTATTCGCCATGTTTTCCTGTATTTCTACAGCATAAATAATATTGTTTAGAGACGGTTTATAAATCATCAGGGGAATAATACCGCACCCTGTTCCCAGATCTATTATCTTTTCACGATTCTTCACCTTAACAAACTTTGACAATAGTATTGAATCCAATGAAAAACAATAGCTATTCTTATCTTGAATGATTTTTAGCTGATTTTTCTCCAGGGAATTGATTTTTTCTCCTGGTCGAAGACCTATTTTCTGCATGATCCTTTTCTCTATTTATCTCGCTGTGATTATTCTGCCATTCTTCAATGGGAATTTTAACTCTATTTCTAATATGTTCGTTATCTTCATTCTCAATAGTTTCAATGACAATATAGCGGCTCAGAATATTAACTTCAATAACTTTACCTTCTTTGCCTTCTTTGGTTTTGATGTGACTACCAATTTTAGGATATTTCTTTATTTCCTCTTTATAAAACTGTGATTCAAAATTAAGACAGCACTTTAGTCTTCCGCAGGCCCCTGATACCTTAGATAGGTTCAAAGCAACACTTTGCATTTTGGCAACATTAATAGGGACGGGTTTAAACTCGGTCATAAAAGATGAACAGCATAACGGCCTTCCACAGATGCCAAGACCCCCTACCATTTTTGCCTTATCCCTAACTCCGACCTGTTTTAACTCAATTTTTGTTTTAAAAATAGAAGCCAATTCTTTTACTAAGTCCCTGAAATCAACACGGTTATCAGCATAAAAGTAAAAAATCAGGCGGCTTTTGTCAAACAAGTATTTACATCTGATTAGATGCATATCCAGTTGATATTTTCTGATTTTTTCATGACAGATATCACAGGCTTCATGTTCGTCAACCTGTATATCCTTCCATTTTTCAAAATCATTCTTGGTGACTTTTCGAACAATTTTTTTTAATGGGGCTTCCAGCTCTTCAGGTTTAATATATTGAACCGGTACCATAACCTTTCCAATGTCCAGACCCAGAGAAGTTTTTACCACACATAGGTCTCCAACATCCAAGGTGTATTTACCATTTTTAAAATAATATATAAAACTGGAACTACGAAACTGAATACCTATAATTTTTGGCATCATTTATCACCTAATTGGATAAAAATATTTTCCAAAAGAGTGTTCGGACTAATATGCTTCTCGAGCTCTTCTGGAATGCTTACTAAATATTCTAAGATAAATATTATTCTTTTTTCGGTATATTGATATGCATATTCCCGGATGGTATTGATTTGTTCCTGAAAAAAAAGTTGATTAATATCCATACCCATTTTTAGAAAAAGAATATCACGAAACCACAATATCATCATTTCTAAATACTCTTGTAAATAATCTTTAATATCAGGAAATGCCTTATCGGGATAAAAAATACAATCAATCAATTCTTCAGGTCTAATCTTGACCATTGAATCAAGGAATCGATTTTTTAGTGCCATCTTCTGTTGGTTACCTGCTATACTCAAAGCTTTTCCTGGGCTTCCAGAAGATAGTCTAATAATATTTTCCAACTCATCTTTTGCTAATGTTAAATATCTTGTTACTATTTCTCTTTGTTGTTCAATTTTTAGTGGTTTAAACGATAACCGACAACAACGAGATAGAATGGTTGGTAAAATGGCTTCAGGGAAAGATGTGATTAAAATCAGAATGGCAAATTCCGGGGGTTCTTCCAGGATTTTCAATAATGCATTGGAGGCTTCAGTAGTCATTCTGTCAGCATTATCAATAATATATAACTTCTTCCGATTTTCCAGAGGTTTAAGATAGATATTCCGTTTTAGTTCTCTGATCTGGTCAATCTTGATAGTTAAACCTGAACCTTCAGAAGAAATTATCCTAAAATCAGGACTGATATTTTTTTCAATCTTCAAGCAGGACGAACAGTGATTACAGGAATCTTGTTCTTGAGACAAGTTTATGCAATTAATAGCCTTACTAAAGGCAATAGCAATTAACTTTTTACCAATTCCTCCTTTGCCGCTAAAAAGATAGGAATGACCAATTCTGTTAAACTTTATTCTGTTTTTTAGTATTTGAATAGGCTTTTCATGCCCAATTATTTGTTTAAAATCAATCATATTATCTATAAAAATCTCTTGTTTATTAATCCGTTTCCGGTTTTCCGGTGTTTGTCCGGCTTTTCAAGAATATATCTTTGTTAAACTTTTGGGATAATCTTTGGTTTAATATCTTAATGATATCATCTACCACCAAATAAATATCTCGGTTGGCATTAATAACCTGAATCCGTTCATTATTTTTCCTGGCAATCTGATAATAACCATCTCTAATTCTATCTAAAAATAATTTGCCTTCGATCTGTTTCTTTTGAATAAATTCATCTTCAAAACGCATTTCTTTTCCTTTGTTGAAATCTGTTGAACGCTGCAAACCTATTTCAGTGTCAACATCTAAAAAGAAAGTAACATCAGGTATCACATCTTCCACTGCAAAATGATTCAGATAGGCAATGACTTTCCTATCAATCCCACGACCAAACCCCTGATAAACGGTCGTAGAATCAAAATACCGGTCACTAATGACAATAAACCCTTTCTCCAGTGCAGGATAAATGTTAACTCTTACATTTTCGGATCTTGAAGCAGCAAATAATAATAATTCAGCCTTATATCCTAATCCTTCACTTTCTCTTTCCAGTAATATTTCCCTAATTTTATCACCGGCCAACGTACCGCCTGGCTCTTTGGTCAATATAGTGTTAAAGCCATTCTTCAAGATGATATGATACAGTTTCCGGGCAACCGTTGTCTTTCCGGAACCTTCAAATCCTTCCAACGATATAAAGTAACCTTTACTCATGGTACCTCTTCTTGTTCATTTTGTTCATTTTCTTCTTTTTCGATCATTGCCTTTAGTAGATCTCTCATGGTAACTATTCCTACCAAATAATTATTACGTACTACGGGTAAATGATGTATTTTATTACGAATCAATAGATCAGCAGCCATAACTTCGTTATCTTCCTCGCTAATGGTAATAATCTCTCTATTCATAAATTCTTCCACTTTGTGATAAGCATATTCCTTTAGTTTTTTAGAAAGCTGGATAAACTCGGTTATAAATGAATTACTGCTTATAATACCTAAATAATTCGGTAACAATGCTTTTATGATATCATGATTAGAAATAAAACCGATAACTCTTTGTTCCTCATCTACCACAGTTACTCCATTAATACGATGTACAGCCATAATATGAATCACTTCTTCTAAATAACAATCTGGTAAGACGCTTGTGGTATTCCTGAACATAATATCTTTTATATTCACCAGTTTTACCCTCCTCCCTTATTTCAGTTTGGTCACCTTAATACTGGATAGACATCGAATAATATCTTCTTTGGTATGAAATTCTTCTTCCTCTGTTATTGCACTGGCCAATCCACAGGCCATGGCGAATTGAATCATATCTTCCATATCTGCTTTCTCCCCTTCTATAAGCTTGATGGAAAAACCAGCAATGATAGCCTCGGCAGTTCCGATGATATTAACAACCTCCTTGCCAACACTCTCAGCTAACCATACCTGTTCAGAAGTAGCAATAATATCCTTGGTGTCCTGATAGGATATTACTGCAATTTTAATCCCCCGTCTAACAATCTCATGTGCAACCCTGATTGCTGTTTCCTGGCAATCCACCGTACTGTTGAAAACTCGATTAGTTGATGCTCTCAGATCCGGTTTTGCTAACAGTGGCTTTGCTTCCAAACCTTTTTCGAAAGGAACACCCGAGGCATCCAGGACGGTCAGTACATTTTTTTTATGTGCCAATTCAATTAGCTGATAATAAATATCATGCGGGATATCGCTGGGAAGACTTCCTGAAAGTACCACAATCCTACTCTGGGACATAACCCTGGAAAATATCGATTTGAACCGTTCCAGATCCTGTGTTGTTATTTTTGGTCCGGGATCACTCAACAGAGTATGTGTTCGATTATGAGACTCGATAATAATTATATTGGTTCTGGTTTCTTCCTCTATATGCCAGAAATTAGTTGTAATTCCATTTTCTCTAAGTTGATCAGCAATGAAATGGCCAGCATGACCACCCAGGAAACCCAATGCCATAGTGTCAAGACCATAAGCTCTTACCGCTTTTGATACATTAATGCCTTTCCCGCCAGGAATTCTGGAAACTTTATCTACCAAATTATATTGGTTCATCTCAAGCTGATTCATTTCCAGTGTGATATCAATAGCCGGATTAAGAGTTACAGTTGTAATCATTTAAAATCCTTTCCTGAATAAACTTTTAACTCTTTACAATGCAGTTAAGAAAAAATCCTTTGAGACTCACTTAATTTGCATAAAAATTATATCTTAATTAAAAAAATTTATCAAAAATCCTGATTAAACCAACCATTTTTTTCTTTTCTATCACTGTAATTACAGGAAAAAAGAATTTCTTTTCGTTGGTTTAAATAATTTTATTAAAATAATTCCACCGGCAAATCCACCAATATGTGCAAACCAGGCAACACCGGAATTGGCACCCTGTAATGATAAGTTTGAAAATCCATAAAATAATTGAAATATAATCCAAAGCCCCAGCACAAATAGAGCCGGCGTTTTTATCAAACGAATGAAAAATCCGAAAAAAATAAGGGTGGTAATTCGGGATTTAGGAAAAAGTATAAAGTAAGCTCCCAACACCCCGGCTACTGCACCACTTGCACCAATCATAGGTACTTCTGAGGACGGGCTTATCAAAATTTGGGTTAATGCGGCGAATATGCCGGAAAGAAAATAAAACAAGGTAAAACCAAATTTTCCCAAGTAATCTTCCACATTGTTACCAAAAATCCAAAGATAGAGCATGTTTCCGAACAGATGGACAAAACTTCCATGCATAAACATAGAAGTAGCAACTGTTAAATGAATGGGGTTAGGACCATAGGGAAACAAATCCACCCCTTGACTTAATTCATAGGGAATTAAACCAAAGGCATATATAAATTTTATGCTATCGGTTACAATAAATATCTGATAATAATACACCAGACAATTGATAATAATAAAAATAATGGTAATGATCGGTGTTTTTCTGGTTGGCATTTCATCCCATAGTGGAAACATTGATTACCTGCTATTCTTTTACTATAATTTTTGGTATGAACTAAAACGAATAACGATAAAAAAAGACATTAGCTTTATATTATAACATAATGAAGTTGTATACCCATAGACTATAGGACAATTATTTTAAAAAATAATTTCTTTATATGGACTTACTTTGGTATTAAAAACATTAGTATAATAGACTATTCAGACCAATAAATGAAAATTTACCATTTATTTCTAATTACAAGGTTAGTCAGGGGGTATATATGAATTCAAGGGGAGGGTGATCAAGGTAATGATATTGATAAAGAATATATCCTATAATTCTTTTGGCAGCTTCACCATCACCATAAGGTGATTTATTGACAACCATCTGTTGGTAGTCATCAGGTTTGGTTAATAATCTTTCAACTTCTCTCCTGATATTTTCAGTTTCGGTTCCTACCAGTTTTCCCGCTCCAATTTCTACTACTGCAGGTCTTTCTGTCTCGGACCTTAATATTAATACCGGCTTCCCCAATGCTGGTGCTTCTTCTTGAATGCCACCAGAATCAGTTAAAATTAACGTAGATATATTCATCAAATTGGCCATTTCTTGATAATCCAAAGTATCTGTTAGGATAATATTTTTTTTATGGTCCAAATGACTAAAAATAACTTCTCTTATCACCGGATTTTTGTGTACGGGAAATACGGTAACCAGTTCTTCATGCTGCTGGTTAACCTTTAACAGCGCCTGGCAAAGATTATCCATTGGTCTCCCCCAATTCTCGCGTCGATGCATAGTAACCAGCAGTGCCAGCTTTTTCTTATTAAGTAATATATTTAATCTTTGATCTGAAAATTGAAACTTCTTTTTTTGCATTAACAACAATGAATCGATGACAGTATTACCGGATATAAAAATATTATTTCTGCTAATACCTTCTTTAAAAAGTGATTGTGCAGTTTCTTTTGTTGGTGTAAAATGGTAATCCGTCAACACGGTTGTTAGTCTACGATTTATTTCTTCAGGAAAGGGATAGTATTTTTTCGATGTTCTCAGTCCCGCTTCAATATGCCCAACCTTGATTTTTTGGTAAAAAGCGGCCAGCGCACCTGAGAAGGTTGTAGTGGTATCACCCTGTACCAGGACCAGGTCAGGACGGCTCATTTTTAGTGTTTCTTCTAATTTTAATAATGCCTGAGAATTAATTTGGGATAAAGATTGTCCATGTCTCATAATATCCAGGTCAAAATCGGGATGAATCTGAAAAAGATTGACCATCTGATCCAGCATTTCGCGGTGTTGAGCAGTCAATATAATAATTGGTTCTATCCAGAAAGGATATTTTTTTACCTCCCTGATAACAGGGAATGCTTTAATGGTCTCCGGCCGGGTACCAAAAATAAAGGCAATTTTTATTTTTTTATCTTTGCTCATAGTAACCCTTCTATCCGACTTGTGGTATCAGTTTTGAAAAAATACCAACTAATATCGAGTCTCGAGTCCGGAATACAGTAACGATTGAGGAGTCACTAGTAAAAGGATTATTCACGCCATACGCAATACACACGACTAATTTTATTTCGTTCCAAACAGACGATCTCCGGCATCCCCTAATCCGGGAACGATATAGGCATGATTATTCAATCCTTTATCTATCGTTGCTGCATAAATCATAACATCCGGGAAATATTTTTTCATCATTTTAATACCCTCCGGTGCAGCAACCAAACACATGAATTTGATATTGGATTTAGTAAATTTTTTGATATATTCGATTGTCGCAACTGCCGTTCCACCGGTTGCCAACATTGGATCGACCACAAGAACGTCCCTTTTATCAATATCATGAGGTAACTTAGCATAATAACTTACTGGTTTTAATGTTTCCGGGTCACGATACATACCAATATGTCCAACCTTTGCTGATGGTATTAATTTTAATATTCCGTCAACCATCCCCAGTCCAGCTCGCAATATTACCACAATTGCCATTTTTTTCCCGGAAATTATCTTACCCTTTGTCCTGGCAATTGGTGTTTCAATATCAACCTCTTTCAGTTCGATATCACGGGTTACTTCATAAGCCATCAGATTGGACAACTCATCTACAAGCTCACGAAAATTTTTGACATCTGTCTTTTTATTTCTGATCATGGTCAGTTTATGTTGAATTAAGGGATGGTCCAGGATAGTAACATCTTTCAAAATAAATCCTCCTTGCTGAATTATTTATTATATTTCTTTGTCTATTAGTCTATTAATTTTTCCTGTTCAACAATTTTCAAAAATTTTCTCCACTTTTTGCAGACGAATAATATGGCGACTCTCCTGAGTAAAATCTGTAGATAACCATATTCTGACAATGTCCCTGGCCGGTCCCGGTCCAATTACCCTTCCCCCCATGGTCAGGATATTTGAATCATTATGTTCTCTTGTCATTCTGGCTGAAAAGGTATCATGACAAAGAGAAGCCCTTATTCCCCTTATTTTATTGGCAGCAATCGACATTCCGATACCTGTACCACAAATAAGAATTCCACATTCAAATTCATTCCTAATAACGGCTTGGCCAACCTTATAGGCGTAATCAGGGTAATGAACTGGTTTTTTATCATAACATCCAAAGTCCTGATAAATATATCCCATTTCTTTTACATAACTTATAATTT
Source organism: uncultured Atribacterota bacterium (assembly GCA_964428905.1). Lineage (GTDB taxonomy): Bacteria > Atribacterota > Phoenicimicrobiia > Phoenicimicrobiales > Stramentimicrobiaceae > CAYSAA01. Next base: position 3,947 of record CAYSAA010000054.1, on the reverse strand, counting down.
CAACTTTTAAATCATACCCTCCGTGATCACAGGCAATAGCAATTTTTTTCATCTCTATTTATCCTCTCTTAAACGATTAATTAAACTCTTGATATCATTTTCCAATTGATAACAAATATCTTCATAAAAAGATATACTTTTCCCATAAGGATCTTCTACTTCTTTATGCTCAATATGTTTGGTTTGAAGACAAAAAGGCCTGAACAGGAATATTTTATGACTTGACCTGAAAAATTTTTCTTTAAGAAAATTTTTTTGCTGATTAGTCATGGTCAGAATTAAGGAAGAATTTTTTATAATCTTTTCATCAACCTGCCTGGCATTATGAGTAGTAATATCCAAACCGTATTTGGCCATACAGTAAATGGCTTCACTGGTAGGTATACTTCCTTCAATTGCCGCAATACCTGCTGAATAAGCCTGATAATTTAGTTCCGGGTATAGTTCATCTTTTAGTTTTTGGAACAAAGCCTGGGCAATAACACTGCGACAGGTATTTCCAGTGCATACAAATAATATTTTCTCTTGTTTCAAACCTTACTCCTTATTTTTGCTTTACTTAAGTACCGGTAAAGGCTATGATACCCCTGTCATTCTGATAATAATCACGGAATACGATAACTTCCTTTTTATAATACCTATTCCGGGTAATCATCTGATAAACAGCCTCTTTTTGATTGTGCCCTATTTCTAAGGCCAAGAAAGCATTTTCTTTTTTTAAATATCCAGGAGATTTTTGGATAATCTCCTGGTAAAATCTCAAACCATCTTTGCCCCCGTCTAAAGCCTCACGTGGCTCATGTAAGGATACCTCGTCGGTCAATTCATGCCATTCATCCCAAGCAATATAGGGAGGATTTGAGATAATACCATCAAAAACAACAGGTAGATCAAGACCCGGTAAGGTTAAAAAAATATCTTTCTGGTAGAAATTAATGCTGTTTTCACAATGAAAAATTTTGGCATTTTCTTTTGCCAGCTTAAGGGCTTTATTAGAAATATCAATGGCATAAAAATGTACTTTCTTATTACTTTTTTTAAAATGATGACATATAGTGATAGGTATCACACCTGATCCGACCCCAATATCCAGGAAAAATAATTCATCTTTTCCCGGTATTGATTCAATTAGGTAAATCATTTTTTCTACCAGGATTTCCGTTTCAGGACGAGGTATAAATACGCCCTCTTTTATCTGAAACTCCAGCCCCATAAAATTTTGAAAACCGGTAATATATTGAATGGGAACTCCTTTATTTCTCTGCTTTATCCACTGATAATATCTACAGATTTTTCGGGGAGACACAGGTAGTAAATGATTTAGAAATAAGTCATATCTTTCCCGATTCAAAAGATAACTCAGTAATAATTCAGCCTCCTGACCTGACTTGTTGTATCTGCTTTCCTGTAATTTTAACTTCCCTTCAGTTAAAACTTCGCCAATAGATCTATTCTTTTTTTGAGCCAATTTTTTATTAATAATAACAACAGACATCTAATTATTCCCCCTTGAAAGATGCAACTACATGATACAAATTTCCCTCAAGTATCTCTTCCAGATTATGGAAATTTAGGTTAATACGATGATCAGTTACCCGGTTCTGGGGGAAATTATATGTCCTTATCCGTTCGCTACGATCACCTGTTCCTACCTGTTTTTTTCTCTGCTGATCAATTTCTTTATTCTGCTCTCCTTGTAGACGATCCAATAAACGTGCCCTTAATATCTTTAGTGCCTTGGCCTTATTCTTATGCTGTGATTTCTCATCCTGACATGTTACCACCATACCTGTAGGTAGATGTGTAATTCTTACTGCAGAATCTGTAGTATTTACACTCTGGCCACCAGGTCCTGTAGAGCGAAAACGATCTATTTTAATATCGTTTTGATTGATCTCCATTTCAATTTCTTCAGCTTCCGGTAATATAGCAACCGTAACGGTAGAGGTATGGATTCTACCTCCGGATTCAGTTACCGGAATCCTTTGTACCCGATGAACTCCACTTTCCTGTTTCAATGAACCAAAGACATTCCGGCCGGAAATCCCAAAAACAATCTCCTTAAAACCGCCTATTCCGGTAGGATTGGAATTCAGTATTTCTACCTTCCAATGATTTCTTTCCGCAAAACGGGAATACATCCGGAATAAATCACTTACAAAGAGAGCGGCTTCATCTCCACCTGCTCCTGCTCTTATCTCAACAATGATATCTTTCTTATTTCTAGGATCCTCTGGATATAATAATTCATGCAACTCTTTTTTTAGTTTTTCCCTTTTCAGAGTGAGCAGGTCAATTTCCTCATCAATCATCTCTCTCATCTCAGAATCATTTTCGCCTTTTTTCAGTTTATTATTTTCTTGTATTTCTTGTTCAATTTTTTTATATTCACTATAGATTTGTGCTATCCTGGCAATTTCACTGTGCCTCTTGGCCAGTTTTTGATATTTATCCTGGTCAGCAATGACGTCCGAACTGGAAAGACTTTGATTTAAATCATGGTATTCTTTTTCAATCTTTTCTAATTCTTGAAACATATATTCTACTACTTTCTCATTCTCTAGGAGAATAAACTTAGAAACATTATCTTGATTAATTTTAGACTATTAAGTCTTAATTATCTGATATTTTCTAATTAATCCAATGCAGGATAAACATAAACTCACCACTATCTCCTGAATACTCTTGGAAAAATAGCATAGCCTGGCTGACTAACTGACTGACTGACTGAGCTACGTTTTTTTCAGGATTCTCAGTGAAATGCATTGGTTGGATTTTCATATTTACGCTAATTCCCTATTTACTTATCATATTTGTTTTTCTTCTTATTTGTTATTTGATGATGATGTCGACATCTTGCCTCATAACTTTCCTTGGCACCAATCAGGATTGTTGGGTCATTATAATCCGCCGGTTTACCATTCACCAATCGCTGGGTACGTGTAGCAGGCTTCCCACATACCATACAGATTGCATGAAGTTTGTCCACATATTCGGCAATTGCCAGCAATTCAGGCATTGACCCAAAAGGTTCACCCCTAAAATCCTGGTCGAGCCCGGCAACAATCACTCGCTTACCTTTATCAGCCAATAACTGACAAACTGCGATGATATCTCTATCAAAAAACTGCGCTTCATCTATGGCAATTACTTCGGTATCCTGCTTGATTTTTTTAAGTATTTCACCAGGATGCTCAATACAGATGGCTTTCACTTTGCTACCATTGTGAGAATAAATATACTGTACCTGATAACGGTTATCAATCATTGGTTTAAATATCTCTACCTTTTTCCTAGCAATCTGTACACGCCTTACTCTTCTAATCAACTCTTCGCTTTTCCCGCTAAACATACTTCCACAGATTACTTCTATACTACCACCTTCACTTGTTTCATGCATCGGTTTCCTCCGACATTAAACAATATAGTTAGGCAGAATCATCCCCCGAAACCCCTATATATTGTTATTTTAAATTTTTTTCTTGCTTCTTACTTTGACGATACCATTAAATCTATTTCTTTTTTAAATTTGGAATATACCATTCTGGTAAGGGATTGTAAAATCCGATACTATAATAGTAATTGATAATAAAAAACAGAGCTTTTGCCCTGTTTTTTATTCATTCTTTACATTGTCCCTACACTACTTTTTCATGTTCAATTTAACCGTTGCCTCATTGCTCTTTTTGACCCTGTTCTTCATTTGTTTCATCGGATTCTTGTTCGAGGTTATATCTTCGATTAAACTTTTCCACTCTTCCCGCAGAATCAAATATCTTCTGTTTTCCGGTAAAGAAAGGGTGACAGGCAGAACAAACCTCTACGTGTATTTCTTCTTTTGTTGACTGGGTTTCAAAAGTATTTCCACATGCACAGATAACCCTGGCTTTACCATACTTGGGATGAATTCCTTTTTTCATAATTTACTCACCTTCATTTTAAATAAT
>CAYSAA010000053.1:0-9608 GCA_964428905.1 uncultured Atribacterota bacterium | reverse complement strand
TGCCAGTTATAACCTTTCTTTATTAAATCCCAACCGCAACTCCCGTGGCTCTTCCATAACCCAAAGGGATACCAAGACCCTGGACTATGTAGCTGATTCCACTGGCACCTGGTACATCAGGGTATCCCGCTCCTCCGGAGAAGGAGAATACCAATTATCTATAAATGTTGAGGATCAGAATGATGCCGATAGTGGGCAGGATACCGGAGATTCCTATCAAGAGGCTATTCCTATATCCAGTGGAACCTATAAGGGATTATTAAAAGCAGGAGATAATGATGATTATTATAGCATCAATCTGGTGGAAGATGAGCAAATATCACTGGAGCTTACTGTTCCCGGCAATGCCAGTTATAATTTGACTTTATTAAATCCCAACCGTAATTCCCGTGGCTCTTCCGTTACTCAGCTGGATACCAAGACCCTGGACTATGTAGCTGATTCTACCGGAACCTGGTACATCAGGGTATCCCGTTCTTCTGGAGAAGGTGAGTATCAGCTATTGGTGAATGATATTACAATTGGTTCTGAGGAAGAAGAAAATCATCCACCGATAATTTCTTCGCTTATTACCAGTCAAAATGTAGTAGAAGCAAATCAAATTGCAAATATAACCTGTCATGCGAGCGATCAGGACGGGGATACACTTACTTTTAGCTGGACTGCAACCGGGGAGGTTGTAGGCGGAAATAATTCATCTTTAAGTTGGAGTGCACCTGATACTGCCGGAACCTATAATATTATCTGTACAGTTAATGACGGTATGGGAGGAGAAGATAGTAGTTCAGTAAATATTGTCGTTACGAGCGGTACAGGAGGAGATGATTCAACTTGTAGTTTTACCCTTTCGAGTTATGAAGCTCATTTCTCTTCTTCAGGTGGTAATGGAGAATTTACAGTCACTCCCTCTAGTTCTGATTGCCAATGGACAGCAGAATCTGATTCGTCCTGGATCCAAATCAATTCAGGAGGTGCTGGACCGGGAAGTAAAGTAGTGACATTTTCTGTTCAAGAGAATGGTACCGAAGAAGAACGTATTGCTCATATTACCATTGGAAACGAAATCTATTCGATTATTCAGGAAATTGAAATTACCCTTACTCTGCCCCAGCCTAACGGAGAAAGTATACCTTATCTCACCAGCTGTCGCGGTGCCTGTGGATCTGGATGTCCGGATACCTGTGTATCATTACCTGATCTCACTATACGTGTTCCAGATCCAATAAATGAACTGTCTCATTATCTACTTACTTATACAGGAGTCACTGAATGTGGTACTCATGCCGGATGCCGTTGGCATGATGCATGTTTTGATCAGTGTAAGATATTAGGTGAAGAAGGTGATTTTGATCCCATGCATGATCTATGCAGTGCGAAAGTTGTACAGAGATATGGTGCGGCCGATGGGGCAAGTTGGGCAATGGGGAACGATCCCTATGATGGATATTTGCTCTTTTCCAATGAGCCCTCTCAGGAGGGACCATTTCCCGGCTCTGTCCATTCCCTGGAAGAAGCCAATTATCGCATTGACATAGAAACAGGGTCAATTCCTGGAGCAGGAACAGATGCCAATGTCTATCTCACTCTCTTTGGTACCGATGGGAGCAGTAGTACCGAAGTACTTCTGGATAATTCTGGTATAAATGATTTTGAGATGGGATCTTATGATACTTTTTTTGTTCGTCTGAAAAACTTTGAAGATATAAATCGAATAAGACTTCGGCATGATAATAGCTTTTCCATCTCCGGCAGCATTTCCATCGGTGATATCATCCCAAGCAGTCTTTCCATAGACAATCTTCTCCCAGGTAGTTTTACCATCGACGATCTTATCCCAGTTAAGATTTCCCTGGATGATCTTAATACGGGTAATCTCTCGCTGGACGATTTGATTCCAGAAAGTTATACGATCGACGATCTGATTCCGGGTAGTTTTTCCATTGATGATGTTATTCCAAGCAATATTTCCCTGGATGATCTTAAGCCTGGTAGTTTTACTATCAATGATATTATCTCTGACAGTCTTTCCTCCATAAGTGGTTTCGTCTCTAGTATTTTATCTCTAGCTGATATTGATCTAGGTAATTTCACCCTGTCTGACCTTGTCCCGGGCAGTATTTCTCTGGATGATATTATACCAGGCAGTATCTCTATCTCCGACCTGATTCCAGGAAGTTATAGTATTGACGATCTGAAGCCGGGCAATATTACCTTGGGTGATTTTGCTCCAGGCAGTGTTACTTGGGAGGATATAAAACCGGGTAGCATTACCCTGGCTGATCTTATCCCGGGTAGTTTTTCTCTTGATGATATTATCCCAGGTGATTTTTTGGCGGGATGGTTTGTTAAAAGTGTACGGATCATGAATCAGGATACAGGCCAATTATGGCATTTTAAGGTGAATCGTTGGCTTGCTGAAGATGAAGGGGATGGATTAATTGACGTGCAATTTACTCCCTCACACAAAGACGAGAGGGATTATCAAATTGAAGTTTACACAGGCGAGATTAGTTCAGTTTTTCCAATGGGAGAAGGAACAGATTCAGATATCTACATTACGCTTTTTGGGACTAATGGATTCAATACTGGTGAAATATATCTGAATTATCCAAATCAGAACAATTTTGAAGCGGGAGCCCATGATGTTTTCTGTTTTATCAGATCGGCGAATATTGGGGAGCTTCATCGTATCATCTTGCGTAGTGATTATTCTGGTATCGGATCAGACTGGTACTGTGAAAAAATAAAAGTTAAAGAAGTAACACAGGGTGCCGAGAACGGTGAATGGTACATACCCGGCATACCAAAACCTCTAAATTGGGAATCGGGTACAGGAAGGGTATGGGAAATACCAGTCAATGCCTGGTTGACAGATGGAAATCCCGTAAGAACATGCTATCCTCGATAATCTTCCAAGTAGCCTGAATAGGGGGTCAGGTCTTCACATTTGACATTGTCTTAATGAAATGTCAAATGTGAAGACCTGACCCCATGCACTATTCAGCTATTTAGCTCAAACATCAACCTGTAGATTCGGCTAAAAGAAATTAAGGGTTATAAAAATAGATAGCTTTATTAAATTTTCCAATAGTTATGCTATAATATATTGTTGGATGATTAAAATATTTTTTAATTATTTTTGTGAAAGAGATTATCTAAATGAGAAAAGATGTAAAAAATTTCATTAAATCTTCTGAATATGATTTAGAAACTGCGGAATCTATGTTGAAAACCGGAAGATATATTTATGTAATCTTTATGTGTCATATTTCTTTAGAAAAATTACTAAAGGCATTTGTTTCAGAAACAAATCAATCTATTTCACCTAAAACTCATAATTTAATTTATTTAATCAAAATAGGTAATATTCAGTTACCAAAAAAGTATCTTGAATTTATTGCAAAAATTAATAATGCAAGTATCGTTACCAGATATCCTGAAGATTTTTCAAGGGTTTTAGATGCATATCCGGAAAATGTTGCTGGAGAATATCTTTCTATTACCAAGGAGATTCACCAATGGTTAAAACAACACAAGAAATTAACCGAGTAATCAAGAAATTTAAAGAGGAATTGCAAAAATACGGAATTCAACCTGAAGAAATTATTCTTTATGGTTCCTATGCCAAAGGGAATGCAAGAGAAGATAGCGATATTGATCTTGTAGTAATTTCCAGGGATTTTGAAAATATGAATCTGAGAGAGAGACTAGAAAAACTAGGTTTGGCAGCTGGCAATATATTGGAGCCTATTGAAGCGTTGGGATATACCCCCAAAGAAGTATCAGAAAAAAAAGAAACTTTTTTAGAAGCAATAATTTAATTTCAGTTGTTTTTTAATTCTCGACAAGAGGATAATTAGGGGTCAGGTCTTCACATTTGACATTGTCTTAATGAAATGTCAAATGTGAAGACCTGACCCCATGCACTATTTAACCCAGACATCAACCTGAAAAATTTCTAATCCACTCCGGCTCATCCGGTTTTTCATTGCTTTCCAGTATGTCTCGCCAGGCTTCATCAGTCAGCCGCTCATCCATAGGTTGTTTAAATTCATAATAACTGAAAACTGGTCCTGCCCCTAATACGATATGCCCCTGGGGAAGCTTATAAGCAAGAATGGCAGTCTTAATAAAGCCGGTGCCTTCTTCCAGGACTTTTTTGGTATTTCCGTCAGTATGCACATCGGCAATCATAACGCTTTTTAATGCATCCGGTTCTACATCGCCTCCTGAAACGATTTCAATTAAATTTGCAGAAATACTGCCGAAATTTTCAATGAAGTCATAATCTGATTCTTCTAAAGGCTTATTTTCCAATTCTTTCCTGGAAATATCAAGCAATCTTTCCAGTATCTCGACAAATCTGCTTAGCCCTGCCTCTACCCTCAAATCCTCCAATTCCTGAGAAGGGATCAATTTTTTAAACCCTTCCAGGGTCATTTGCGTTAAATTTAACAATCGGGAATAAAATTCCGGTACCGGTTCTACATAGCCTACCACCGGAGGTCGGAACATGCCACCTCTTTCAGCCATGGTATAGCTTTGTTTTACATACAAAATCGTATCATGCCGTAATTGAGCCCAGGAAGCCAGAGCACTATTTAACTGTTTATCCTGCCAGGCAGTTGTCTGCATAAAGGTGGGATAACCGGCACCAACCTGACCATGTAATGATTTCAAAACATAAAGCCAATTCAGATAAAGATTTTTAAACCAGTCTTCCTGACTGAAAGAATCAATATTATCTTCTATTTCGTAGAACTTTTTTTCATAATCAGTATACTGGGTATCTCCGGAAGATTCCAAAATATCCCAGGCCCTCTGTGAACCCAATAGTGCCATGATGTCCAATCCTCTCGGGAATCCCCGTACTTCCCTGGTGGCCGGAGGGGGACAAGCCGCAACCTCTGTCTTTACCCAGGTAAAGGGCCGGCTATCCCTGAATTCTTCATACTCATCATCCCAGCTGAAGGTAAAGGGTTTTTCTTCAGTAGGTAACGGCAAACTTGGTCCATTATACTCCCCACTATAAGGCGAAACGATTTCAGAGAACATCCAGGAATCGAGGGTAAAGCGTTGTCCCATCATTCTAAAACCTTTTGTTTGCTTAAGAAGTACCCTGGCTTGCATTTTTAAGTCTTGAATTTCTTTTTCAGTAAGAGGAGGGCAGGGCATCAGCAATTCACAGGCACCTAATCCGCTGTAAATCTTGGGATTATAGGGGTAATTTCCAATCACTTCTTTTAGTTGGTTATATTTATTAGCTAATCTATCTGAATTTATTATGCCATTTTCTTCAGAAAATACTCTTTGCAGCACTTTGCCGTATTCATATGGTCCTAAGTCATCAGAAAATCCGACCATAAAAGAGGTAATGGCATAAATTCTATCCCATCTCTCCTGCAGATTTTCACTGCTCATAAATTTTTCTGCCAGTAAAAATGCCTGTAGTGTTTGAATACGCGCATCATATTCGGAAATCATTCCTCCCAGGCTGCCACTGCACATTGATTCTCCTGGTGATAAAGATGAAGAGCCTTCGATTAAGGCCGTCATTCTGCCATACCACATCAAAGCTTTAAAATAATTTTTCAGTTTTTCTGATTTTGTATAATGTCCCCGCGCGACATATTGGGAATAATCCTCCTGGTAGATAAAAATAGGAGAATACTCCCAGCCTTTGTGTTCTTCAATTAAATCAATTTCTACCTGAACCAAATCATGAACCATTTCAGGGATTTCAAAACGGTATTTTTCAAACTCTTCTTCGCTAAAATAATGATAGCTGGCTTGTTCTCCATAAACATCTTTTACTCCGGCTATCATCATTTCACAATGTTCCGGTTCCATTTCCGGTTTGCAATATTCTTCTTTTAAGGTTTCCATACTGATAACCTGATTTTTTTTCGGTTTGAGAAGCTCCAGTGCTACAGAAAGATAAGCTATATTTCTCTTAGCTGCCTCTTTTAAACCACCTTCAGTCTGCTGGTAATCCTGTAACGATGCCTCAAATAATTCTTTACTGATTTCCCAGATATCCTGATAGAAAAGGTCTCTTTCCAACCGCATTAAAGTTGTATCAAAAAAGATATGATAATAGTGCAACAAGGAATCTGAAGTAATAAAGATAGGCACATCTATGTTCTTCAATACCTGATAATAGGCAATAAAATCATCTTTAGGATTTGCCATTTCTCCGGAAGATTCCAGAAAAATCTCCTGTTCGGCAATATCAAGAGGAGTCGGGATAACCACAAAGGCATTTTTTTCTAACAAATCCAGTGCTTTATTCCTTAATGGTATCTTTCTAAAAAAATCTTCATAATTAGTGATTTCGGAGATAGGTAAGGGCAGTGAGTGCCTTGGTATTTTGGCATTAGCTTCAAGTTCATCTGCCATAAAATCTTTTGGGTTGATTAATTGTTTATTAAACATTTCATTTGCCAGCGCAAAAACTCCTGTTGACAGTAATAATAGTAGTACCACAGCAACTGCAACAAGCATATTCTTAAAAAGAAGCAATTCCTTTTGTTTTTTCATTTTATTGCCTCCACCAATGATAACTAATTTTTTCTATTTATTTCTATTATACCTTTTTCTATCTTTTCCCATAAGCTTTTATCTGATTTCCCGGCTAATTTTTTTAGAAATATTTCCGCTTCAGCACTTTTCATCAGCCTGGGCTGCCCTAAAGGGTTTTGTATAGGAAAAAGCCGGTAGGAAATTCTGTCAGGTTCCACAGTTAGGCCTACCAAAAAACCTTCCCGGGTTTCTGGTAAACCTTGGTGGTCAAAGATAAAATTGCCCAACGAATAAAAGACTGGTTTGCCCTGTATAAGTTCAATTTCCTGAACAACATGGGGATGATGTCCCACAATCAGGTCAGCTCCTGCAGCCATTATTTGGTGTGCTAATTCACGTTGAGCTGGAGAACTAGTTAGTTCATATTCATTCCCCCAATGCATACTCACAATAATATACTTTTCCGGATTATGCAGCTTCACTTTTTTAATTTCCTCAATCATTTCTTTCTGATAATTAACAAATGGTAATATTCGGTTAAAGGCCAGGAAAATAGAGCGTACAGTTGCAAAAGAGGTATTTTTTATGTCCTGGTAACCAGGTAGAGGATTGCCGATAAAATGAATCTGGTATTCCTTCAGCCAATCTTTTGTCTCTTTTAAACCCTCTTTTCCCATATCTAAAGTGTGATTATTGGCTAAAGAAAGCAAATTAATCTGGCTCCAATTCACGCCTTCCAGCACATTCGAATGAAAAGAAAATTTCAATTCATCACCTGTAAATTCCAGCGGATTTTCCAACACAGGTCCCTCCAAATTGGCAAAAACAATATCAACACCCCTTAGTAGTTGCACAATTTCTTGAAAAGGATAATAGACACTGTTTTGTTTCAATAGTTCTTCTATACCACGCCCCAGCATCATATCTCCCGCTAGCAGAATAGTTTCTGCTTTTAGATTTTCCACAGGCTTTCCTTGCTGGAAAATAACACTGAAATAGGAAGTTGTAGAATTCAAATCATAGGGTAAAAAATCAATAGAATTTTTATGGGCGATGATAGTAGGATTTTCACTTTCCCGTAATTTTGCAAATAATCGAACAGCATACAGAGATTGCCAGCTGTCTACCTCTATATTTTTAAAATTTTCTTCCTCAAAATTCAATAACACTCTAATGCTCTTCCTATCATGAAATTCAGCAGCCTCTGGTGGAAGATAATGGGAAAAATCCACGCTGGCAATCATTATGGTGTCTGGTGAGGATATTTCATGAAGGCTATGAACCAGGCTTTCTACCTGTTCCCGGGAAATATCTTCTGGCATAAGAAGGGGGACAATTTTTGTTTCTGGAAGAAATTTTTTGATCAATGGTAGCAAATTGGTAAGGCCAAATTCAGATAGAATTGCACCATGATTCTGTTTGATACTATGGTTGATGCTCAGTTTTTTCAACAGTGAGACATCAACAGGGATTTCAAGGATGTTTTTGTTACCTGTTTCCCAATGAACCGTAATAAAAGATGTATCTTGATTAAGCATTGAACTGTTAAAATGATCAGGACTTAAAAGGAGGATAGTTTCAGGATGCGGTTCCTGTTCGGCGACAAATTCAAAAAAATCAACTATGATTTCTTTTGCCAGCATATGGTGAGGAACCACACCGGAAGCAATAGAAAGTTCTCTGTTTTTTTCACCAAAAACAGGCACAGCACTGATATAAAATATAAAAAGAATAAAAATGAATTTAATTACTTTTTTCATAGATATTAAATATAATATTTTCTTCTTACTATAACATACAAAAAGTATTCCTATATATAATATTAGTATCAAGTCGCTAGTATCGTGTAAGTAGGTAAAGCAATTGAAAAATGCCAATCATTGGTAGTTATTATAAGGCTCATTCATCTGCCAGCAATTGAGTATTTTTCTCTATATACCGACTCAGGAGACCTCTGGTCTGGACATTTTAAATTTCTTTTGTATCTGAAAACATAAATAAAATTTCTCAGGGTTTTAGTCTTAGATTATAGATTTAGGTTATGCAGTTTTAATTTGTAATCAATATTTTTTAAAAAAAGTGTTGACAAATAAAAAAATGTAGTATATAGTAACAATTACTATATAATAATAAAAATTATATAGTAGTATATTTTATTTTACAAAATATATAGGAGGAGTTAATTTCTATGATTTGGGAAAAAAGTATTTAGGAAGATTCGTAAGAATGATTTGAATTAAGATATTAAATTTTTTTGGAGGTATGTTATGAGTATTAAAAAGATCATTTCAATTAGTTTCAGTATATTATTAATTTTTGTTTTATCAACCACTTATGTGTTTGCTCAACACAAAACAATTGTTGAAACAGCAGTTGAGGCGGGAAGTTTTACGACACTTGTCAAAGCCGTTCAGGAGGCAGGTTTAGTTGAAGCCCTTAGCGGTCCCGGTCCTTTAACCGTCTTTGCGCCCACCGATGAGGCCTTTGCCGAAATTCCGGCAGATACTTTGCATGCTTTACTGCAAGATAAGGAAAAACTTACCTCTGTTTTGACCTATCACGTAGTAGCCGGTAATTTGCTGGGTGCACAGGTGGTGCGGAAAAACTCGATCATCACCCTTCAGGGGGGTGCTCTGAGTGTGGATATCTCCGATGGAATTAAAGTAGATGATGCCAATATCATTGAGACCGATATTAAAACCAGCAATGGTAGAATACATGTCATTGATAAGGTTTTAATGCCGAAGAACATCGTAGAAACAGCGGTTGGTGCGGGGATCTTTAATACCCTGGTCACTGCCGTTCAGGCGGCAGAATTAGTGGATGTTTTAAGCGGTCCAGGACCTTTTACCGTCTTTGCTCCCACCGATGCTGCGTTTGCCAAAGTGCCAGCATCTTTACTCAATGAACTCTTGGCGGATAAGGAACAGTTAGCGCAAGTATTAACTTATCACGTTGTGCCTGGTAAATTAATGGCGGAAGATGTTGTGGCCATGGATAAAATCAAGACCGTACAGGGCAGTGAAATCACCGTGAATTATGACTGCTCCGGTGTCATGGTTGATAATGCCATGGTAGTCAACACC
>CAYSAA010000052.1:0-9241 GCA_964428905.1 uncultured Atribacterota bacterium | reverse complement strand
TTCTTTTTTCATCTGATAATCCCTGTCTTCGGTTAACATCCGAAAAATGACTTTAATCATCTGCCTGGCCAGACAGCGCAGGGCATGATTATGTTTTTTCCCTTCCGTACGTTTTTTCAGGTAATCCCGACTTCCGCACTTTTTCAGGTACTCAAATGTAAAACCCCATTAAAATAAAGGTGTTGTAGTTAAAACCCTAATGTAGTGCCTTGAGTAAATAAAGGGTTGACATATAGATACAACTATGCTAAACTAATGGTATGTTTATTAGAGTAAAAACTTCACCGAATAGTAGAGGAAAATCTGTTCAGATCGTACAGTCCCTAAGAAAGGGAGAGCGGGTAACTCAAAAGATCATACGCCATGTGGGTATGGCCTATGATGAAGATGAACTTAAAAAGTTAAAGCTACTGGCTGAATCGATCAGGATGAAGCTGGAAGCAGGGGCCCAGAAATTTCTGTTCAAACCAGAAGAGATCGTAAAATTAGGTGAAAGTAAAAAACAGTATCAAGATTCTGACTACCTGGTAAATGTAAAAAATCTAGTAGAGGAGCAAAGACTAATCTCAGGAATTCATGATGTGTACGGAAAGCTGTTTAGCAATCTTGGCTACCAAAAGGTTATGGCCAGACCAGGCAGAAACAAGATGGCAGTGCGTATATTTACTGATATTGTGCTGGCCAGGATTGCCAATCCAGCTTCCAAGATGGCTTCCGTGGATATGTTAGAGGAAGATTTTGGCCTAACCATTGATCTGGATAAAGTATATAGGATGATGGATAAATTAGATCCTGCTGCCCTGGAAAGAGTTAAGAAAATAACCTACCAGAATAGCCTGAATCTATTAGATTCTAAAATAGAGGTGATCTTCTATGATGCCACCACCATCTATTTTGAATCCTTTTCCGAAGATGAACTGAAAAGAAATGGCTTTAGCAAAGACCACAAGCACAACCAGCCCCAAATATTGCTCGCCCTGATGGTAACTTCTGATGGACTCCCGGTAGATTATGAAATATTTTCCGGTGATACCTATGAAGGGCATACCCTCATACCCGCCCTTACCAAGATTAGAAAAAAATACCATCTAGCCAAGATAGTATTGGTGGCAGACAGTGCCCTGCTCTCCCAAGAGAATATAGCAGAATTAGAAGAGAAAAATTTGGAGTATATCGTAGGAGCAAGGTTGAAGAAGGTTAAAAATAAATTAAAAGATAAGATCTTAGATCCTAATAATTATAAAGAGATCGCTCCCGGATACCAAATAGCGCACTTTTCCGATGGTAATAGGAAGATAGTGGTAAGCGATAGCAGCAAACGCGCCCTGAAAGATGCCTCCGATAGAAAAAAAGCCATCACCAAGCTAAAGAAAAAACTAGCAAAATCAAGCAGTCCAAAACAGCACCTGTCCAATTCAGGCTACCGAAAATATCTGAAAGTATAAGGAAAATCTATCCTACTTCTAGATGAAGAAAAGATAGCTTCGGAGAGCTTATGGGATGGGCTTCATGGGGTAGTAACTAACGCAAAATTGTCCGGGGAAGAAATACTGGCCAAGTATCATGACCTGTGGCAGGTAGAAGCTGCCTTTCGGGTGACTAAACACGATCTTAAAGTAAGACCGGTATTTCACTGGAAGCCCAGAAGGATTGCCGCTCATATTGCCATCTGTTTTACCGCTTACGCTCTAGTAAAACATTTAGAATATAGAGTAAGGCTCTGCTATAAGAATCTTAGTATTGAAAAGATAAGGCAGCTTCTGATACGCGTACAAACCTCCATCCTATTTGATAAGGAAAAAAGGATACGCTACGGGCTTCCTTCCAAAATGAAAAAGGATGCCAGAAGAATATATGATGCTGTAGGCATTAAAAGATCAATAACCCCTTATATGATAGAAAAATGCAAAATGTAGTGCCGTAGGAATTTTAAGAATCCAGTATTCATGCTGGTTTCAGCGTTTTATGTGCGGAAGTCGGGGGCTTCTACAGCCAGAAAAATGTCGACGAACTGCTTGAAACCAGGAAAAAATTTGTTTTGGCCATACCCGGTAAGCCAAAGTGGGTCCGGGAAGTTATTGATGAGACAAGAGACCGCATTCAGAATCCTGATAGTTACCACAAGATAGAAGGGGAAGTGCGCTATATTCACTCCCGTCTTTTACCCTGGGGCAGGGAACGCAAACGCTGCTATGTTCATCTTTATTACAATGTCCATACAGCCGCCCAGGCTACCGATGATTTCACCGAAGAACTCTTGGCTTACAAGGAAGAGCTGGAAAAAGGCTTTTTCAACAGCGACCATGAAGAGGTCTACAAGGCTTTCTTCACCGTCAAGGAAACTCCAGTACGCGGCCGCAGGGTGTCTTTTAACAATGAAGCCATTGCAGCACACCGCAACCGCTATGCCGGGTTCTACGTTCTTTTGAGCAATGATTTCAAGGATCCGCTCGAGGCACTGGCAATTTATCGCAACAAGGATAGTGTTGAAAAATGCTTTGATGACTTGAAAAACCAGCTTGATATGAAGCGTTTGCGTGTACACAGCTCACCGGTTATGGATGGACGCTTTTTCGTCCAGTTTATCACTCTTATTTATATGAGCATCCTGCGTAAAAAAATGCGGGATAGCCAACTGCTTGATAAGTATTCCGTCCGGGAACTGCTCCTTGAAATGGAGGCCCTAACCCAGGTGCGTTATTCAGGCAAATATGGTCAGATACTAACAGAGGTTACTAAACCTCAGCGCCTGATTATGGAAAAACTCAAAGTCGGACTGTCAGCATAGTTATAATTTTGCCGGGAATTTAGGTTAATATCTCGTGGCACATATTTGTTTAATTCATTCACTTGAGTGTCTGATAATATTTTTAGTTGTTCTAAAGTTCGAATAATAGCCATTGGTAGGGATTTCATATATCCACTATAAATTCTTTTTTTTGTAAATCATTTGCGGTTGGCTTATGTGCTGGTGGACAAATTCAACATTGTAAATCTTTCTCATCCAGGTTGATTTTACTAAGGACATCAACAATTAATTTTATATGTTTTTCTTCATTATTATGTGAGGCAGATAAGATTACAAGCACTTGATCCGTGAATTTTATTTTTGGCATACCCTAGAATGGATAATAGGCAAAACCTGGATTGGCTTGACATCTGAAAAGGATACAAATCAAATCTTTTTTGTTTCTAATAATGCCTGATAAACAATATTCCCTGCTTTTATTTGTAAATCATAGATTGATTCCTCAGAGTACCAACTGGTATGAGGAGTGATGAATACATTATCCAATTCTATTAATTTGGACTTATAATAATCATTCTCATCTTTATATTCCAAAACATCCAAACCAGCACCAGCAATTTTACCACTCTTTAATTCAGTAAAAAGTGCCTCTTCATCTATTAGGCCTCCACGAGAGGTATTAATAATAAAAATCCCATTTTTCATTTTTTCAATTGCCTTTTGATTAATTAAATGATATGTTTCTTTACTTATCGGGGCATGAATTGAAATGATATCTGACTGCTGTAATAATTGCTGGAAACTAACAAATTCTATCCAATCAAAAGACTTCTGTTGATCAAAATAGGGATCATAGGTTATTATTCTTACACCAAAACCTTTCAATTTCTCAGCAACTTTTCTGGCAATATTTCCAAAGGCAAGTAATCCGACTGTTAATCCAGAAAATCTTCTAATAGGTTTAATCTTCTCATAATCAAATTGTTGACTGCGTAGTAATTTGTTCTGTAAAAATATTTTTCTTACCGTACTAATCATTAAAGTGATTGTATTTTCTGCAACCTCATCAATGCAATAATCAGGGACATTGGAAACTTTTATTCCTTTTTTTTGGGCATACTTGGCATCGATATTATCTATTCCGATGCCATATCTTAAAATAATTTTGCAATTGGTTAGTTCAGAGATAAATTTAGAAGTAAGGTAGGCATGATTCACAAATACTGCATCTGCATCCAATGCCTTATTTTCTTCCAAATAATCCAAAAGTTGATCTTCAGAAGCGACTTCTCCATCAACCAAATGATTACAATCTAGGACTTCTATCTCACCTAATTTTCTTAATTGATTGGTCTCTTTACTAATATCAGGAAAATAATAGTCAGTAAAAACTATTTTATAGGATTGATTCATTTTCCGTTCTCTTTCCATTGAAATATTTTTTTAAAATAATTACTTTTTTGTTTTTAATGCTTCTCCAAAATTTAAATGGACTTTTTATAGAAAATACATTACAGAATTTTGCAATTTCTAAATATTATTTATTCTTAATATTACAATTTTTTAGTTTAAAATCTGAATCAAAATGTCCAACTTTTTCATTACGATAATTCAATATATCTGGGGGCAAGTACTTTTTTAATTTATGAATTTGCTCTTTTGATAATATTGTTAGTTGATCTAATATTCTAATAACAGCCATCGGTAGGAATTTCATATTTCCGCTTTCCATTTTTATTGTTATTCCCAATCCAGGAATACCTTTTTCATCCCTAATTCCAATACAAAAAACGCCATCTGCTCCTGATTTAGCTATTAAATTACCGTTTGATACTCTCATTAAATCTGTATCAAAACGATCTGTGCCACCTACAATATAAGGATTTACCATCATAGATAAAAATATTTTTTGTGCAGCCTCTCTGTATTTCTGAGGGAGCAATTCCCAATTAGCTATTCGAGTATAAGCATTCGCCATATATTTAATTGGTAATCCAAAAACGGGTACACCACAATCGTCAATACCAATATATATTTTTTCTTTAGGAAATTCAGTTACATTAGCAATAACATCTAAAATCATCTGTTGTACAGGATGCTCAATATAATAGTAATCATGAATACCCCAACCGAAATACTGGCATAAAGCTAATTGTGCAGCATGTTTCCCTGAACATGGGTTATAAATCGGACCAATATGAATTCCTTTTTTGTGTAAATCATTTGCGGTTGGCTTATGTGCTGGTGGACAAATTCCACATTGTAAATCTTTCTCCCTAAGATTAATTTTATCAAGAATACTATAAACAAGCTGTACATGTTTTTTCTCACCATTATGGGAAGCAGTTAGGATGGCGATCTCCTGGTCTGTGAATTTATATTTTTGGGATGCTCCAGAATAGATGACAGGCAAAACCTGAATCGGCTTGGCAGCTGATCGCCAGTAGGTTATTTTTTGTTTTTTTCCAAGTGAATAAATAGAATTACCTTCACGATTAACAATACTAATATCTCCCCGGTATATATTTTCAATTAAGTTTCCCCGATATATTTTTATTAAAGCTTCTGACATGTTCTTGCCTTATCTAATCTTTAATTCCATACCTTTCAATTTTACGAGCCGATATTGATAAAATTCAATAATGCAATTTGTGCACAATTTTCTGAAATGGTTTCAGGTCCTTTTTAACAGTATTCACCCAAAATAAACAAGGTTTTATTTATGATGACAATATTTTGTAAAAATGATTACAGAGATTAAAATTGTTTAAATGTATATGGATAATGTTTTTCATAAGCATAACCAATTCTCAATACAGTAAGATCATCATAATTGCGCCCCATTATCATAATACCGGCAGGAAGCCCTTCAGGAGTTAATCCGCAAGGCACAGTAAGAGCAGGACAACCTGTTGTGTTAGCAAATCTGGTATGTCTTACGCACATTTCTCTTGCCGGCTCTTCTTTTCCTCGTGTAACTACTATTTTTGAACCAATCTTATAGGCTGTAATAGGTAAAGTCGGGGTCACAACCGCATCAACCTCAGAAATTACTTTATTCCAAGCATTAAGTATCTTTTCACCTTCTTGTAAAGCTGAAATATATTCAATTGCTGAATAATTCATTCCTTGGTCAAGCCTTGCTTTTACATTCGGTTCATATTCGCCTGGATGTACAGCTAACCTATCTTTATGATTATAAGCAGCTTCTGAAAACATGATAATTGTAGAAATATTAGGTACAATATCAAGATAAGGAATTTCAATAGTTTTAATTTCAGCACCTAATTGTTTTAAATTTGATATTGCATTTTCTACTAACTTTTCAACCTCATAGTCTACTTTATCAAAATAGAAATTAGAAGGAACACCAATCGTCATGCCTTTCACAGTGTCTACATCGCTTAATTCTTTTGCAAGATTTGTGTTCTTCCCTTTGTACTTACCTATACACGGATCTTTTGGATCGTAGCCTGTAATCATATCCATTGTAATAGCTGCATCGTATACGCTTCTGGTAAGTGGACCTGGATGGTCCAAAGTAAAACTTAAAGGAATAATACCATACAAACTTCCCATACCATAAGTTGGTTTAAATCCGACTACACCACAAAATGCAGAAGGGATTCTAACTGAGCCACCAGTATCAGTACCCATCGCCATATATGTCATTCCAGTAGCAACCGCTATTGCAGATCCACCGCTAGAACCCCCAGTTATTCTGGAAGGATCCCAGGGATTTCGAGATGGACCATAATAAGAATCTTCATTGGTTGGACCAAAGGCAAATTCATGCATATTCGTTTTACCCATCAGTATAGCACCAGATTTATTTAATCTATCAGTAACAGTTCCATCATAGTCAGGTTTAAAATCCTTTAGTAATTTTGAACCAGCGCTTGTTAAAACTCTCTTTGTATAGAATAAATCTTTCAGAGCAATGGGAATACCATGTAAGGGACTCTTAGGACCTCCTTTCATTATTTCTCTTTCAGCAATTTTTGCTTTTTTCTTTGCTTCCTCTTCTAAGAATGTAATGTAAGCATTTAATTCTGGTTGCAATCTTTTTGTTCGGTTTATACACTCTTCTACTATTTCAACAGGAGAAATCTGTTTCTTTTTAATCATAGATGAAATTTCTTTTATACTCATCATGATAAGGTCTGTTTCCTTCATAGCGATATACTCCTAAATATAATCAGTTACCAACTAATCTAAATGAGTAAAAAACTCAATGAAATATTTCCTGTTTGATCCATACGTATTTCCTTTTTTCTTATTTCTCTTATGGGTTAAGTTACTCTGTTAATTTACTCCCTAATTATATATTACTGCTGACTGACATAATACAAAGTAAATGATTGTATTATCAATTCATTGTTATTTCTCATCAGCTATCTAATGATCCTGGCATTCAATATAACATATACCTAAAACCAGGACTGTAATATCCCATAAAACAAAGACATTTGCAACATCAAAAGAAATAGAAAGAAATACAAAATAACAACTGACTGTAGACATTCCCAGCTTGTAGCTAAAAATGATCTAAAATCGTCAGTTTATAGGGATACTATGAAAAAGAGAACATGTTAATCCTATTAAATAGTTTACTGAATCAACAGATTCAATGGTCAAAGAATAAATTTGGCGTAATATTGGTTATGCATTACCTTAATTGATATATTAATTTTAGCCACTTATTTGGATATGATACTTTCTAAATCAGTTTCAATATTCCCTAAATCACTTTTTAGAATTTTGTAATGGTAGTGTGAGAATACGCTTAAATCTTTTAATCCAGTGCCGGTTAGAACTAAAACAACTCTAGCGTTCTCTTCAATTTTTTTAGTTTTATACAGTTTCTTCACTGCATAAAGAACAGTGGAACTTGCTGGTTCTACAAAATAGCCAGCTTCTCCAAATTTTTGTTGAGCTAATAGGATTTCTTTCTCAGTAACACTTTCTGACAGCCAATGATATTCCTTGGTTTTTTGTATTATTTCATCTCCACCCATCGGATTGCCTGAGGTAATAGCTTCAGCAATAGTGTGAAAATTAGTAAAAGGTACTATATGATCTTTCCCTTGTTTAATAGCTGTTACAATCGGGCTATTATTCTCTGCCTGAATAGTAATCATTTTCGGTAATTTTTTTATAATGCCTGCTTGATAGAGTTCTCTATATCCTTTGAATATGCCACGAATATGACCACATGCAGATGTGGGAACGGCAATATAATCCGGTACTTCATGCTTCAGTTGTTCAAACATTTCGAAAGCAGTTAATTTGTATCCCTCAACCCGAATGGGTCCATTTCCAGATACAATTCTCAAATGAAGTTTTTCTGCTAAATGTAGTATTTGCATTTTCATTACGGAATAGTCATCAGCTTCTACCTTTATAACGTGCGCATTATGTAGTAACATAGGTTGTATTTTTTCATCTGGTACAAATTCTGGTACAAATACAATAACTTTTATCCCTCCTTTAGCACCATAAGCAGCAACGGAGTGTCCCATATTACCAGAAGAAATGGTAGCAGTAACCTTTTCACCCATTAGCTTTGCCATATAGATGACAGCTAACGATCCTCTATCTTTAAAACTCCATGTTGGATTTTGGGTTTCATTTTTTAAAAACAAGTTTTTAATTCCTGTAAATTCCTGCAACTTTCGATCAGCCCGAATCAAGGCAGTATTTCCTTCGCCTAAATGTAGATTTTCATCCATTTCTGAAAAAGGTAGAAAATCAGAAAATCTCTGCCAGATATGATCTCCTTCTTTAATCTTTGCATCTTGAATTCCTGGTATAAAAACTTCCAAGGATTCCCCATCATCCGTTAATTCCGTTATGCGGTCAAAAGGAAACTTTTTACTAGTTAGGGTTGAAATCAAGAAGAGTGATTTTTCTTTAATATTCAATGCGGTCAAATGTAATGTGACCTCCTCTTAAAAATATTATTTGCTATTTTTGATGAGTTGCATTTGGGTAGCAAATCTCTATTTAACGCCATACATCATGGGATTATTTAGTTCTTAAGACAATTTTTCGTCCAATCCGTTAATACCAGCATAACTTAACACCTCTGCACTTTCATTTAGTTCTAATTTCTAATCCACTTTTAAATTTGGTAAAGTAGAACCACCGTATGGCATTACTAAAACTTTGGCATTCTCCCCTTGAACTTTCATGGCATCGGCAAAGGCTTTTTCAAGAGAATCGTAATTCTTAACAAATAAATTCTTTTTAATATTATTATCTAATTTAGAAATCAGGTATATTTCGCTATCCAGATGAATCTTAGCTACTCGAGAAGCCTTATGCCGACCTAAAACAAAATTATTCTTCAATTCTTCAATTAACTCCTGTGGGGACAATTCTTCCATCAAAGCATCAGCAAATTTACCTTCACCTAAGCCATCTTTACATTCACCGACAACAATCATAATTCCGCCTTTTTTAACTGCCAAACTGGCATTTTCCATAGCC
>CAYSAA010000051.1:0-12298 GCA_964428905.1 uncultured Atribacterota bacterium | reverse complement strand
ATATTTCTAAGCAATACAACTGCCTGCTTTGGACTTCAGGTAAAAAATTGTCAGTTAGCTTCTCTTCATCTTTTTCATGGTAAAAAATTTTTTAATTTTTTGAAAGAAATTAATTTATCTTTGCGTATATATAGGTAAGGATAAATAATTTACAAAGCTAACAAAGAGAGGAGGTGACAAACAATGAATAGAAAGACCATCATTATATTATTAATTGCAGCAATTACCATCACAATGTTTAGTATGACATCATTTGCTTATGGACCGAAACAGGGAAACTTTGCCGGCAAACCAGGAACTTCTTTTGGTTTCTCCGGTCAGGATAGGCATCCTGCAGGTCAATTTGATGTTCGCTCATATCAAAGCGGTGAACCAAGAGGGATATTTAACTTAGATCTTTCCGAAGAACAGCTAACTGAAATCAGACAGATGATGTTGGATTTCCAAAAAGAAACTCTGGAATTCAGAAATCAGATACAGGCAAAACAATTAGAAATTAAAGAACTGATGCTGGAATCCTCTGTTGATATGGATCAAGTGAGAGTAAAAATGGAAGAAATTGCTCAACTGCAGGTAGAGTTAAGAATGAAAGCTGTTGAGAGACAGGATAAAGTACAAGAACTGCTAACCCCTGAACAACTGGAAAGCTTTGGTCTAGGTTCCTCAATGCAGAAATTCGGTATGGGAAGTTATAATTGCAAACAGGGTTTCAAGGGAAATCGCTGGTAAACTATATCGATTACATAGATTTATTTTCAGAGGGAGAAGATGATATATTTTCTCCCTCTGATGTATTTTAATATTTGTACTTTTCTCTGGCAATATCTTTGCAATGCACCATTTTCATGCTTCATCAGTCATGAGCTGGGGTCTTAATTGACAAAAATATTTTAACATATTATTATCTATTTTAGAATACGCTTAAATAAAAAGAGGTTTTTGTTGGTGCCCTGGCTGCCCGGTTAAATATTTAAGCCGATATCGTATAAGGAGACAAACGAGGATATTATACCCACTATTATGCAAATCGGGAAGTATTAACAGAATGTGCAAATAAAATTAATGAATTTTCCCGCATCGGTTTTAGTGATGAGCAATGTCATCGAAATGGTGCGAAAAAAAATACCCGTGCAGTAAAAGCTGATTCAAAAATGTCAAGGCAATCAAAAAGAGCATCGGTGTGATCATAAAAAGTCTGGTGATGACAATTAATCTAAAAATAATCAAAAGCAAACAACAAGAATAAAATAAGGAGGATTATTTATGTGGTTTTTTTATGTAACCGGTATTTTATTAATTGTATCTTTTTTATCTGATCGGTCTAAAACAAAAAAAGCCTTATTAATGGCTTATAAAAGATTTTTATTTATTTCCCCTTCTTTTCTGGTCATGCTTATTTTTGTTTCAGTTCTTTTATTTCTTTTCCCTCAGGAAAATATAGTTATGTATCTTAGTTATGGTAATAACCTGGTCAATATTATTTTGGCTGCAATAGTCGGCTCGGTCACCGTAATGCCAGGCTTTGTAGCATTTCCTTTAGCTGGAATATTAAAAAATAGTGGGATATCCTATACGATTATTGCTTCCTTTACCACAACTTTAATGATGGTTGGTACCATGACATTTCCAATTGAGGCCGCTTACTTAGGCAAAAAAGTTACCTTGATCCGCAATGTACTCGGTTTCATTGTTGCCTTAATTGTGGCATTAGTGATTGGTATTTATTTTGGGGAGGTTATTATATGAAAGATCAAAAAAAGAAGAATACAAAGAACACCAACAGAAAAATATATGTAGTCATTGTCTCCATCTATTTTATTTTTATTCTTTATTCCTATATTTTTGCTATTCCTTCTGGAATTGAAATAGGCAATAACTTGCTTTCATTTTTATCTTACATGATTAAAATATTACCCTGTGCCTTTATCTTAATCGGATTATTTGAAGTCTGGGTTCCGAGAGAAAAGGTTGAGAGGCATTTAGGGCATGAAGGTGGTTTTAAGGGATATATTTGGGGGATTATTTTAGCGGGAACTATGGGTGGAGGCTTATTGGTTGCCCTGCCTGTTGCCTCTGTTTTATTCCACAAAGGAGCAAGATTAAGTGTTATTTTTACTTTTCTTTGTGCTTCAGCTATTGTGAGAATTCCCATGACATTATTTGAGGCATCATTTTTAGGATTTGAATTTACAGCAGTTCGCTGGCTGGTTTCAATTCCTTTCATCATTCTTTGTTCCATATTTCTGGAAAAATATCTGGTAAAACAAAATTATGCTATAAAATAAGGTGTTGATAAAATAAATATCGCACCCGCATAGCAGTTAGCTTTTTTACCCATTACCACCTTCAAAGAAGGTGGTTTTTATGGTTAAATAAAGTTACCATTAGAATATTAAAAATAGCCTGCAGATAAAATTAGAAGAATTAAGGTGGAAAGAAACGGAAAAACAAATTGAATTGGGGGTTAGTAAAACCCAGTGGAAGAATGAAGTGCTGGTATTGAAAGAAAATGAATATGAACTGGCAAGAATTAGCGGCTCTCCCAGCCAGATAGAAGAAAAGAAACTGACTAGGGAAGTAGCCCTGGATAATTAGGAATCTAAGACACTAAAAGCCCCTTTCCCTGGTAAATTTGTAGAGATTTTTGTTGCAGAGGGAAATATTATAGAAGTCCGTTGCTCTATCCAATTGAGCTACAGGCAGAGGTCTCTATTTTAAAAATTTGGAGCGGGAAACGGGTCTCGAACCCGCGACAACCAGCTTGGAAGGCTAG
This sequence comes from uncultured Atribacterota bacterium, assembly GCA_964428905.1. Taxonomy (GTDB): domain Bacteria; phylum Atribacterota; class Phoenicimicrobiia; order Phoenicimicrobiales; family Stramentimicrobiaceae; genus CAYSAA01. The sequence continues at coordinate 9,525 of CAYSAA010000051.1, read as the reverse complement.
TGCTCTACCAACTGAGCTATTCCCGCCCATGGTCGGGGTGAGAGGATTTGAACCTCCGACCCCCTGCTCCCAAAGCAGGTGCGCTGCCAAACTGCGCTACACCCCGAAACAAAAGTATTATATAGTATATAAGGTGATAAGTCAACAAAGTCAGCTACCTTTTCCTGCCTTTTGGGAAACATACAATACCATTATAAATAAAAATGAATATAAAATGAATAGCTTATTAAAAATAATTTTATATATCTACTTAAGTTGATAATGCTTAACCATGATATGAATCATCTTTTCCAAAGCAATGGCACGATGACTTATACTATTTTTTATACCATTACCAAGCTGGGCAAACGTATGTTCATAACCTTCGGGGATAAATATAGGGTCATATCCAAAACCATTATTCCCCCGTGAGGATAGAACAATTCTACCTGAACAGGTTCCTGTTGTAACATATCTTTTTTGTTTGGGGATAACTAAACTCATGGCACAGACAAAACGAGCACTTCTTTGTTCAATGGTGGTATTTTTAAGCGCTAGAATAACCCTGTCTATTCTTTCCCTGTCTGTATGTCCCCAGCGAGCGGAATAAATTCCCGGTTTGCCATCCAAATAATCTATCTCCAAACCAGAATCGTCAGCTAAGACAGGTAAATTCACCCAATCTACTACTGTTTTTGCCTTGATCATAGCATTTTCGCGAAACGTTTTACCATTTTCCTCAATTTCCGGTATTTGAGGATAATCAGCCAGATATTTAACAACAACCGGGTAATCTTTTAGTTTAGCCCTCATCTCTGCTACTTTTCCAGTGTTTCGGGTAGCAAGTACCAATTTTAACATAGATCTCCCATGATTTCCTTTTCTTTTTCAACAACCTGTTGTATGCCACTTTCAGCCAATTTGATTAACTGGGTCAGGTTTCTCATAGAGAAAGGACGATCTTCAGCTGTTCCCTGAATTTCAACCACCTCTCTTCGCTCAGTCATAACCATATTCAGATCAACTTGAGCCTGACTGTCTTCCTTGAATTCCAGATCAAGCAACATCTCTCCATCGACAATTCCTACACTGATAGCTCCGAGAAAATGTTTAACAGGAATATCTCCAATTTTCTTTTCCGCTTTTAGATACTGAAGCGCATCTACCATAGCAATAAAGGAACCGATGATAGAAGTCGTCCTGGTCCCCCCATCTGCCTGTATCACATCACAATCAAGCCAGATCATTCTCGGTCCAAGTTTATCCAGGTCAACCACTGCTCTCAGAGATCGGCCAACAAGTCTCTGAATTTCCTGAGCTCTACCGTTAATTTTTCCTTTAACAGAATCTCGTATGTTACGAATCTGATTTGCCCTGGGAATCATAGAATATTCCGCAGTAACCCACCCCTGTTGGGTTCCCCTCAAAAAAATGGGCACTTTCTCTTCTACACTGGCTGTACAAATAACTTTGGTATCTCCCATTTCGATTAATACAGAACCCTCGGAATATTTAATATAATTACGGGTTATTTTAATCGGTCTGATTTGGTCATACCTGCGATTATGAGTTCTCAGCATACTTCCTCCTATCTTCGGTCATTTCTACATTAGGTCTGATGACCATTCTCAAAAATAATGCCATTATTGTTCACGATTAATTACAAAGTCAGCTAATTCATACAATAACTGTGCCTTGTTACCAAATATAGAGATACTCTCTTTAGCCTGACTACTGAATTCATGAGCTGCTTTTTTAGATTTTTTGATTCCAAATATCTTCGGATAGGTTGGCTTATCACCATCATTTTTATCTTGCTGTAAATCCATTAAATCATCAGTAATTTGAAAAGCTAAACCGATTTTTTTCCCATAGTTTTCCAATGCTTTTATCTGTTTCTTACTGGCTTGAGATAACAGTGCTCCGGATTTTAATGATGCGCAGATCAATGATGAAGTTTTTTTTAAGTAAATATCTTTGATATAATTAGGATTCACCTTCTGATGATGCCAGCTGATATCATCCACCTGTCCGCCCAACATGTTTTTAGTCCCTATCATTTCTACAATACATTTGAGAACCTCAATAACTGATTCTTTTGTTATCCCTTCAATTTCACTATTCTGGCAGATAAAATCAAAACCCATTACCAATAGAGCATCTCCGGTCAGAGTTGCCATAGCTTCACCAAAAACTTTATGGTTCGTTAGTTTACCGCGACGATAGTCATCATTGTCCATGCATGGCAAATCGTCATGAATCAGAGAAAAAGTATGAATAAGCTCTATTCCGGCAGCAGCAGGCAATACCTTTTCATACGATTGTCCCAACAGCTCTGCAGTCATCATGGTAAGGATAGGCCGTACTCTTTTACCACCATTTAATACGCTGTAACGTATAGAACGGTGTATCTCAGAAGGATTTTTGTTTTCCGGGGGAAGTTTTTCTTCCAGATATTGGTCGATAACCTTTTTCTTTTCCTGCATATAGGATATTAATTTCATTTAAACATTTTCATCCCCTTGGTCATTGTTTACAGAAAAAGGTTCGGTACGATATTTTTTATCACCCTCTTTAGTCAATTTTTCAACTTTCTGTTTCGATTCGTTTAGTTTATCCAAACATTGATCGGAAAAATGCATTCCTTCTTCGTACAACTTCAAGGCTTCATCTAAATTAAGCTCACCCTTTTCCAGCTCCTCTACAATTTCTTCCAGTTTCTGCAGTGAATCTTCAAAAGAAATATCTTCATCTTTTTTTTTCTTACCTGTCACTTTTAATCTCCTCCTTTCCTAAGACATTTGCTGAAATGTTTCCATCACTTACCATAATTTCAAGCAACTCATCTTTTTTTACTTGTCTTGTATTTTTTACCACAGTTTTCTCGGGAATCTTAAAACAAATACTGTAGCCTCTCTTTAATATTTCCCTTGGGCTTAAGGCAATTATTTTTTCTCGGTATTTATTTACTATATTTTCGTTCATATTAAGAATATGCTTAATATTTAAATGTAGCCGATTGGTTAAATCATCAATGGTTTGCAGGTGCTGCAATATCTTATTTTTTGGACTTTGATATTTCAAATTTTCCACAACATTAAAATATTTTTGTCTTTTTAACTCAAAAATATGACCCATCATACCGTTAAGCTTCCCCTGAAAAAGGTACAAATGCCTCATCAGACTTTCTTTATCAGGAATAGTCATCTCAGCTGCTCCCGAAGGTGTGGGAGCACGGAGATCTGCCACAAAATCAGCAATAGTAAAATCAGTTTCATGACCAACTGCAGATACGATAGGAATTTTGGAATGATAGATTGCCCTGGCCAGTTCTTCTTCATTAAAAGCCCATAGTTCCTCAATGGAACCCCCGCCTCTGCCGATAATAATAAAATCAAGATCCGGTAATACCTGGTTGAGAAATTTTATATTTTTGCTAATCTGTGAGGCTGCCTCATTACCCTGTACCTGCGCAGGAACAACAATAATATGAAGATTTGGAAATCTACGTATGCTGACAGAGATGATGTCCCTGATAGCTGCACCGGTTGGAGAGGTAATTACTGCAATCTTATGGGGAATTTTTGGTAAAGGTTTTTTAATATCCTTCCTGAATAATCCTTCCTCTTTTAATTTTTCTTTCAACGCTTCAAAGGCAGCAAAAAGTGCTCCTTTACCTGCTTCAGTCATTTGGAATACATAAAACTGATACTCTCCTCTTTTTTCATAAACACGAACATCCCCTATTGCTTTCACTTCCATTCCGTCATGTGGATCAAAGCTCAACCCAAGATTGCTTCCCCGGAACATAACACACCTGATCTGACTTTGATCATCTTTTAAGATAAAATACATATGACCAGATGAATGATATTTAAAATTGCTAACTTCTCCTACAATGGTTACATTGCGCAACAAGGGGTCCGAACTGAATAGTAACTGTATATGACGGGTAATATTGGTGACTGTATATATTTTTTCAGTTAATTGATTTGAAAACATATTGAACTGAACTATCATAATTTCCTATTGATTATGATTTTAATTCTTCCTTTTCAATTTTTCCTAATACACCGTTTACGAAGCCAAAAGAACTTTCAGTGCTGAATTTTTTGGCTAGCTCTACTGCTTCGTTAATAGACACACTTTTGGGTATATTCTCGATAAAAACAATTTCATAGATTGCTATGCGAAGTATATTGCGGTCAATATTGGCCATTCTTTCCAGGGACCAATGACTGGCATGTTTCTTAATCAAGGGATCAATTTCAGCAAGATTAGTAAGTACGCCTCTGACTAACTGAAGGGAAAATGCAATAATCGAATCCGGGTCATTGTTTTGTATGATGTCTTCCGTTTGAAATGTGTAACTGCTTGCTTCATCTACATTACTATGAACCAAATCAACTTGGAACAGGATTTTGAGTGCCATTTCTCTGGATATTCTTCTGTTGCCCATAGTTTCCTCAATTTTTTATTGTCAAAGTAAAGTTCTTTGTTGCTAAAATATTTTTACAAACACTTCCTGTGTCACTAATTGATTATTATTACGATACTTCCTGGGATATTGGATTCCCTGAATATGAACATTAATCTTATTGATTTCAAGACCAGTGCACTCCTTTAATTTCTCTTTCACTTTTGCCTGTATTTCCCAAGTTAAATCAGGGATTCTTATACCATAGTTAATGATAAGAAAAAGATTTACTATTACAGATGACGGACTTATTTCAATTCTGATTTCCTGAGAAATATTTTCATTCTGATCCTGATTACCTTTTATCAGCTTATTGGTAATCTCCCGAAAAACAGTCTTTCTGGGTCCAACAATAGCTTTGATATTCCGCAAGACTATATAAATTAACGTTTCCATAGTTATTCTGGAAATATTAATATTTCCATCTTTGGTACTGATAGTTACTAATTCCATATATTTTCCTATCCTGAGATAACACTCTTATCCCCTTGCCTTGATGATAATAAAATCTTACTGTACTCTCTCCTGGTATTTTTTATCCTTGGTTGTTACCCTGATAATCTCCCCCTCTTTAATAAAAAGCGGGACCTGGACAACGGCACCGGTTTCCAAAGTGGCAGGCTTTAAAGCGCCTGATACTGTATTCCCTTTCACACCCGGCATGGTCTTAACTACTTTCAGCGCGATTGTGGCAGGGGGGTCCAAGCCTATTACCCTATTATTCCAGAAGGTCATTTCCACATCATTTCCTTCTTTCAATAAATCAGCGAAATCCCCAATTTGTTCCAGGTCAATGGGAATCTGTTCATAGCTGTCTTTATCCATGAAATAATAGTGACGTCCGTCATTGTAGATATATTGCATATCCTTACGGTCGATAATAGCCTGTTCAAATTTTTCACCAGCCCTGAATGTTCTGTCAATGACTGCGCCGGTCTGAATATTCTTTAATTTTGTTCTAACAAAAGCACCTCCTTTGCCCGGTTTGACATGTTGAAAATCAATAATCGTATATAAATCCTGCTCTAACTCAATACTTACTCCATTTTTGAAATCACTTGTGGAAATCAAAATCAACCCTCCTTAGATTGTCATAGCTACAAATAGATTTTATGATTATATCACATATATTTGTATAAATGTTTTTACATTTTTTTACATTTAGATTAGATGTTAACTTAACCAACAAACTGTCGGCATAACTGTTTCACATCATCTAGTACTTGTTGTTTTACCTGTTCATTATTAATATCACTGAGCACCCTGTCAATGAGCTCGGCAATGATGACCATTTCGTTTTCTTTCATGCCACGAGTTGTCATGGCCGGGGTACCGATACGAATACCGCTGGTCACCATAGGAGGTTGGGTATCAAAAGGCACGGCATTTTTATTCACTGTGATACCAGAATCTTCCAATGCCTTTTCAGCCTGTTTTCCGGTAAGCCCTTTATTCCTCAGATCAATTAACATCAAATGGTTATCCGTTCCACCAGAAACCAGCTGATAATCCATCTCCATTAACTTCTGAGCCAGGGCAGCCGCATTCTTCCTAATTTGTTTTTGATAGGAAATAAAATCATCCTGCATAGCCTGTTTAAAGCAGACTGCCTTGGCTGCAATGATATGCATCAGTGGACCACCCTGAATACCCGGGAAAATACTCTTATCTACTTGTTTGGCTAAATCCTGCTGGCAGAGAATCAAACCGCCCCTTGGTCCCCGTAATGTCTTGTGGGTGGTGCTGGTGACAAAATGGCAGGCCGGTATTGGGCTGACATGCTCTCCTGCTACAATCAAACCGGCAATATGGGCAATATCAGCAATAAGATATGCACCGACTTCATCGGCTATCTCGCGAAATTTTGTAAAATCAATTTCCCTGGGGTAGGCACTGGCACCAGCAATAATCATTTTCGGTTTGCCTTTTATAGCTAAATCCCTCAGCAGATTATAATCGATACGTCCGGTCTCTTTTTCCACACCATAAGGGATTATTTGATAAAATTTTCCGGAAAAATTAACCGGGCTTCCGTGGGTTAGATGGCCTCCGTGAGAAAGATTCATGGATAAAATGGTATCCCCGGGTTTCAACACGCTGAAATAGACAGCCATATTAGCCTGAGACCCGGAATGTGGCTGCACGTTCGCATGCTCGGCTGAAAATAATTTCTTTGCCCTATCAATTGCTAAATTTTCCACTTCATCAATAAACTGGCATCCACCATAATACTTCTTACCGGGGTAACCCTCGGCATACTTATTGGTTAAGACGGAGCCCTGGGCTTCCAAGACTGCTTTACTGACAAAATTCTCAGAGGCAATAAGCTCCAGGGTATATTTTTGGCGATCTTCCTCTTTTTGAATAATTTGAAATACTTCCTGATCAGTTTCTTTTAAGTTCAATTGTTTTCCTCCTTTAAAATCTTACTAAAATATTGAAAAAACAATACTGTCAACTTTTTTCTGAATAATTAGAAACAGATAATTCTTTGGGTAGTAAAGTCAGTATTTGACATCCGCGTTCCGTTACAACAACCGTATCTTCAATGCGGACACCACCAACATGGGGTACATAAATGCCCGGCTCTACTGTCACTATCATACCGGGTTGCAAAACAGTCTGGTCATAGGGGCTGAGCCGGGGGAGCTCGTGAATATCTAAACCTACGCCATGACCCAGCGAGTGGCTAAAATAATCGCCATAACCGCTTTTTGCTATCATTTTGCGAGCGAAATCATCCAGCTCATTGCATTTCTTCCCTGCTTTTACTTGCTGAAGTGTTTCTATTTGAGTATCTTTAATAATTTCAAAGATATTTTTTTGTTCTTTATTGGGATTGCCTAAAAGCAATGAACGGGTACAGTCTGAATGGTACATCCCAAAGATACAGCCAAAATCAATAATAATTAACTCACCCTCTTTGATTTTTTTGTCAGAGGGGTTTCCATGAATTAGAGTTCCCCTCTCCCCTGATGTGACAATAAGGTCAAAAGCCTCTTTTTGTGCCCCATTTTCGCGCATATGATAATTTAACTTTGCAGCAATGGCTATCTCAGAAACATCGGCTTGCAAAAAATCAATGGTCTGTCTAAAAGCATGAGTAGCAATTTGAGCTGATTTGCTGAGCATTCCTATTTCATCGGAATCTTTAATCATACGCATGGTTTCGATAATATTTTGAAAAGGGTATAACTTTAAATGAGGCATATGGGTTTGATACTTCAGATAAGAACTAACCTGAAGTGCTTCTGACTCAAAGCCTATTTCTTTAATCTTCAGCTCCCCAATCAGCTTACATAGTGATTCTGTCTGGGCATCACTTTGTTTCATTTCCTGTATGATAATTTGACAATTCCGGGCTTCTTGATTTGCCTGTTCGGTGTAACGGGAATCGGTAATAAGATAATTTTTTTCACTGGTAGCAAGTAAAATACCTTCACCGGTAAATTCGGTTAAATAAAAAATATTTTTCGTATTGGTTACCAGAAAACCAGTTAGTGGTTTGCCGCTTTTCTCGATTTCCTGCCAGAATTTTTTTATTCTCTTCTTTAGCAAAGTACAAAATCCTTTCCAATAGCACCTATCTATATATTATATTATACCGATATCCTTTTCCTATTTGCAAATATGTTTAAAAAAATAAAAAATAGTTCATAAAAATCAAATTGCTAATACTTTCTCTCCCTGTAGATAATAGGGATATGCCCTGGTTATTTTAACATCCAACCATCTGCCAATATCCTGCCGTTCTCCTTTTAAAACGGCTATGTAACCATCTATCTCCGGCGCCTCAGCACAGGACCGTCCCAATAATGTATTTTCTCTTTTTTGGGATAACTCGTCAATCAAAACACGTTTTATTTTTCCGACTTCTAATAATTGATTTTCCAATGCTATTTTCTGCTGTAATTTCATTAATTTATCCACCCTCGCCTTCTTGCTTTTTTCCGAAACATGATTTGGCAATTTACTGGCAGGGCATTCCGGCTCATTATAAAAGGGGAAGGCCCCTACCCTCTCAAAACGATATTCCCTGACAAAATCATATAATTCCTGAAAATCAGCATCTGTTTCACCAGGAAAACCAACAATAAAAGTTGTGCGAAGGGTTAGCCCAGGTATTTCGTTTCTTAATTTTTTGATAAGTTTAAGAATGTCTCTCTGAAATACCTTACGATTCATTCTGTGCAGCACAGCATCACTGATGTGCTGTAAAGGAATATCCAGGTAGGGACATATTATGGAGTTTTGAGCAATCAAATCAATCAATTGGTCATTATAATGTGCAGGATGCGTGTATAATATTCTAATTTGTTGATCTTCATCCCATGGTAATTGAACCAATCTTTTCAGCAAATCTGTCAGTGAAGGCTTCCCATAGAGATCCATGCCATAATAGGTACTGTCTTCTGCAATTATAATTATTTCTTTTAAAGGATAATGTACAGTCAAATTCTGGACTTCGGTTACAATCGATTCAATGGTTCGGCTACGATAACGTCCTTTGATACGGGGTATCAGGCAATAAGAACAACCGTTATTACAGCCCTCTGCAATTTTAATGTATGCATAATGCCTTGGAGTCAGAAGAAAACGGGGAGTTTTTTCATCATAAATAAAACAGGGATTGTAATGAACCTGAAATACATTTTTCTTTCCTTTAAGCTGACTGATAATTTTATCTACCTGACTTAGTTCATCTACTCCGATAAAGGCATCAACCTCCGGAAGTGACTGTTGCAAATCCTGCTGTTTATAACGTTGAGACAGACACCCGGCTACAATAATATACTGTAATTTTCCCTCTTCCTTGAGTCTGGATGCCTGTAAAATGGTATCGATAGATTCTTCCACTGCCGGCTGAATAAAACTGCAGGTGTTAATAATGGCAATATCGGAATTTTCCATCTCATTGGTCAGGGTATGATTTTTTTCCCACAGGTAACCACAGATGACTTCACTATCCACAAAATTTTTGGGGCAACCCAGAGATTGAATACTGATGCGCATGAAAATTACCTATCACAAATTATACTTTTTAATACTGAGGGTATTTTATCATTAGA
>CAYSAA010000050.1:0-3061 GCA_964428905.1 uncultured Atribacterota bacterium | reverse complement strand
GCAAAGTAGAGAATGGCCGGAATAGCAGCTGCTTTACAGATTGAAAAATACCTCATTCCTAACATTTCAGCCATAATAAAAGCGCCGGCACCCATTACTGGTGGCATAATTTGTCCCCCGGTTGAAGCCACAGCTTCTACTGCACCGGCAAATTCCGGTTTATAACCTGAACTTTTCATAAGAGGAATTGTAAATGAACCCGTTGTGGCTACATTGGCGGTTGAACTTCCACTTATGGTCCCAAATAAAGCACTGCTAATAACAGCAACCTGAGCCCGACCTCCAACCATCTTACCTGCAATCGCTTGTGAAAATTCCATAAAAAATTCCCCTACTCCTGCCTCATTTAAAAATTGACCAAAAATAACAAACATTACTACTGTAGTAGCCGATACACCTAATGGAATACTCCATATACCATCAGAAGTAAGGTAGAGAAACCCGAATATTCTTTCTATACTTAGACCCCGGTGCCCCCATACACCAGGGATGTAAGCGCCAAAGCGGGCATATAATATAAAAACAATGGCTAAAATTGGTAGTGCCATCCCTATCGCTCTTCGACAGGCTTCTAAAATCAATAAAACAATTATAATACCAATTAAATATTGAATTCCAATAGATAAACCGCTTTGCATCGAAATACTGATATAGTTTACAAATATATAGACACAACTTGCCATTCCTAAAACAGTTAAAATAATATCAATCCAGCCAATTTTTTTCTTGCGTAAGGGGTATATTAAAAATATGATGGAAAAAACAAACATTAAATGAACTGATCGCTGAACAAACACATCAAACGGTATGGTGCCGGCAGTGTAAAGATGAAAAATAGACATTAAAATAGCCATTACTTGTATATATTTATCAAATAATGAGCTTTTCACATTAATGTCTTGATTCCCAATATTATCTTTGGTCATAAAATAGCAACTTTCTTTTTCTAGTACTGAATTTACTCTATCGTCAGTCTCTTGGAAATAAAATTACCAGAGAGACTGACGATATTGTTGTTCAATCTGTTTATGGTATTAATTCTGCAGGTATTGGAATGCCATTCTCTTGATAATACTTAATTGCACCAGAATGATAAGGCACGGTACAATCCAATACTTTATCCAAGCCCATATCTGCAGCACCGGGATGAGCCGCTAACATTAGATCCTTATGTTCATATAACCCCTTAGTAATCTCATACACAATATCTCCTGACAAATCTTCTCGACACATCAATAATGCCCATGTACCAACCACCTGAACATTGCCTGAACCTTCATAATAATCACCTGCAGGGAAACTTACTTTACTTAAGAAAGGCAACTCTTTACGAATTTTAGCAACATCTTCATCAGTAAATTCAATCACTCGAACCGGTTTTCTTACAGAATATTCCATCCAGGTAGGATTGGAACCTCCCTGCCAATGAGAATCAATTGTACCTGTTCTCATAACTTCGGCTGCTTCAGTATGACGATAATATGATGGTATTATGTTTATGTTGACAGCTTCAAATAATTTGGTGGCAGTTGATTCGGCTGAAGAACCTTTTGGCTGAAGATTGACTCTTTTACCTTCCAGATCCCAAATTGTTTTTATCGGACTATCTTCATTGACAATCAGGTTCCAGTATAAGATATGTATTGGAGCTATCGTTACCAGAGATGTTCCTCCTTCTGTAAAAGCTCCTTCCTGTAAATAAACTTCTCTAGCAGTATCGTGTGATACAATACCTAAATCACCAAATCCTGCATATAATCTTCTGGCATTATCAATATACCCTGGGGTTGCTTCCATGGTTACCCTAGCATCCGGCAATACTACACCTACAACCCTTGCCACACCAGAGGAATACTGAAAACCAATCCCACCTATAACCGAAGACATCACTAACAGATCATATTGTTGAGCAGAGAAGACAGAAATAGAAAAAATACTAACCAGTAAAACCATGATTATTAAAAAACAGGCTTTCATTTTTAATTTAATAGACATTTTTTTCACCTCCTTTCATTGTTTATTTTTTTCATTAGTCATAAATCATTAAGTAAAATTCATCCAGATATCCGGAATATTATCATATGATCAAATACCAAAGAAAATCTGTTTTTCTATAATTTTCAAAACAGAATCATTTTAAATTATTAGGATGGTATACGGTATACAATCCTAATAATATTATAATACGATAGAAAAGTCAAAAATTTTTCTTTTTTAACAATCTGCTGAAAAAGTGGGAAGAATAAAAATTCAACTATTTTAAAGTCAAAAAAACATCTATCTGAATAAGCTTAAGGTTCTGATGAATGAAAGAAAAACTAATAAAATAACTTTGAATGAATTAAAATTGATTATTTCTTAATAAAATTCCTTTCATGGAACATTTTCTCGCAGCTCAATTTCCTGAATAAGGGCTTCTTTGCCATTTTCTATATGTTCTCTCATCAATTTTTCTGCCAATACTGTATCTTTTTTGATAATCGCGTTTACAATCATCTTATGCTCTTCAATTGATTTCTCTTGTCTTTCTGCTTGAGAGATAATTTCTGAAAAACGCTCCCTGAATTTGTTATATAAATCATCTAATAGTGAGATTAATTCGTGACTTTTGCTACATTGCTCAATAATCTTATGAAATTTTATGTTCAAATCAGCAATTTTTCTGAGAGAGCTTTCTTTTAAAAAATTCTCGCTTTCAGAGATGATTTCTTTTAACTGTTCTATCTCTTGTGAAGTTATATTGTCTACTGCTTTTCTGACCGCCAAACCACGTAGGACACTACTAATATCATAAAACTCATTCAATGTTTCTTTGGTAGGAAGAGGAGCAACCTTTACCCCTTTAGGAGGGGAAGATACAACCAGGCCTTTCTGTTCTAACTCAATAATGGCTTCCCGTACCGGAGTTCGACTTACTTTCATTAAATTAGCCAATTTTGACTCGACTAATCTCTGCCCAGGGTGCAGTTCACCACGAAAGATAGCTTTACTCAGGACAGAATACACTTTATCACTGGTTGCAGCCTTCACACTTAAATCAACTTTTAAATTCTGTTTTAAA
>CAYSAA010000049.1:0-2148 GCA_964428905.1 uncultured Atribacterota bacterium | reverse complement strand
TCGTCTATATCATTGTCGTCTTTATCATCTGCATCATCATCATAATCGTCATCGTCACTATCGTCGTTATCTTCAAAATAATTTGGACCCGCGTTTATTGATAAGTCAGTGGTAAAAATATCTACATCATTAAAATCATCATATGTAATAAATAAGGTAACGCTATAATTTCCAGGACATAAATTCTCAGTCAAAACCTCTCCATTGCCAACACCGTAAGTTTTCCAATCATCATCATCACCAGTATTTACCCTAATTATCCATTTCCAGCTACTTGGTACGGCATTGGTTGTTAAGTTACTTCCATTAAATATAATTTGTGCTGGCCCTTCAACAATTTCATATTCATAAGAGCCATTACCAGATAAGTCTACATTTATGGGAACTATTGATTTACAGCTAGGAGAAAAAGATACTGAAAAGACAAGGATTAACGAGATTAAAAAAGTTAGACCTAATCGTAGATTTTTCATTTCTTACACCTCCTATATTCTATTTAGAATTCTTCTTTAATTTTATATATTCTCAATCTATAATGTCAATATAAATTGCTAAGATATTAGTAGACCACTACCCCCGAAACGTTCTGGGTCAGTCTGGTAGGTATAATCTATCTCAACACATTTTCCTACATTCACCTGAAATGTGAAATTGTGAAGCCTGATCCCTGTCTGTTTCTATTTTAAAACACCATCTCCCCTAGACGAAAATTTTAAAACAAAGAGCCATTAAAGGTATCATTCATACTCCTTTTCTATTCATTATATTTTTTCTTATAAACCTGTTTAAATCGTTTTTCACTAAATCAAAATCAGGAAGATTGTTCACCTGATATGTTAGCCTGTTTCCCCAGTTTCTTCTATAATCATCTTTATTAATTTCCCTCATTAAATTGGGTATCATTATATTATAACCATATTTTTTCTTATACTCATAATGAATAATATCAGAATCTAATTTCAGCTTTAATAAATACCATAAATCAAACAGATCCCTCGGTTCATTATCAATACTCATAATTCTGCCAATTTTGTCACAGACTACTGACTCTAAAGCATAGCTTCTCAAAATTAGATTATTGTCCTTGAAATCCGAATATGAAAATTTTATCATTTTTTCTTCATTCTTAGGAATATAATCATCCTTTAAAATATCAACTTTTAATTCTTTCATACCAGGGATATCAGGGATTATATTAAAACTGATAAATAATTGCAATCTATCTCTTTCAAATAAAATACGCTTGCCAATCTCTATTGGATACTCTGAAGCTATTTTTTGTAAAATTCGAGAAATAGTATCACGGTAAACGCCAACTTCATCTTTCTTACTTATTACAAAATCTAAATCTTCTGAAAATCGGTATTCCGGGAAATAAATCTTCTTTAAGGCTGTTCCACCTCTGAAAACAATATTGTCATGGAGAAAAGTATCTTGAGAAAAATAAAACAATATCAGCTCTATAAAATAATCTTTTTCTATAATCTCCGGAGAAACGCTGTATTTGAGAGATAATCTTTGTGCTTGAAAAAAATCAATCATTTTTTAAAACCTTGTCGCATCTTTAATCTGTTTTTGTCCAACATTATCAATCAAACGCCAATTGTTTTTATTGACTTTTTTAAATGATAAAGTTGGGTCAAGTAAGTCATAACGATCTTTTACAAATTTTTTTAATTCTAAGTTAATATTAGAATCACCAATATTCAATAACTCCAATAAATAACCCAATCGCTTGGCTACAACATTTTTATTCTTTTTTTGTACATAACTTAATAGTTTTTTTTGGTCAATCTGTTCTTTTGCTATCCAGATTCCCTTGGCTATTTCAGTAATTCCACCGCAATATTGTGGAAAAGTCAAACAGTCTATAACTGTTTTTTCTATATCTGAGATTCTAATTTTTTCTTTGCGTTCTATCCATTCTTCCTTGATTCCCCAAATAGATTCTTTTTTTATAGTAATAAATACCATCTTGCCTTTCATTTCTCTGGGAACTACTTGTCTTTTAGGAGTGGCTACAAAGATTTTCAACATAGGCTGAGTTAACATTCCCCAATAATTCATTGCACTATAAAAAGCAATGTAATATTGGGGAGAATTAATAACCTCTTTAGCAGCTATATACCAATTGCCTAAATAGTTTTT
>CAYSAA010000048.1:0-21448 GCA_964428905.1 uncultured Atribacterota bacterium | reverse complement strand
TATTAAAATTTTACTCTTTTCTAATCCAAATATGAGCCTGAAAGCAAGATTCATAATAGTGATATGATGGTAATCACGATGAATAACTCTTGCATTTGGCTGGTCAACCTTTTTGTCTTTCAGGGACCAATTTCAGGCTCATCTTGCGTTGGATAAGACTCTTGTCAATACATATTCCACAACCATTATAATCTTCACTTTTTATCCATGGCATAATATCTCTCCTTTTCTTTATGTATTTTCTAAAAAATTTCTACTTCATTAATATCTTTAGATATTAAAAGACAATAACTCTCCAAATGAAACCAGCCCATAAAATACCATAGATGATTGAAATCATGGTTAAGATTGTCGCTTTTTTAAAGCCAAATTCCCTAATAAGCATACCCCAGGCAATAATACATGGAATACCGATGCAGCTTACAACACCAAAGGTATAGATTTGAAGCGGAGTTAAAGCCAAAGATACCTGAGTACCCAAAACTGAAACTAACATAGCACCGGTTAAATCCTTTTGTAAGAATCCAAAAACTAAGGGAATAATTGTTATAGAAGGTAACCCTAACCACAAAGTAATTGGTAAAAAAGGTTCTATAATCATATCAGTGAGATTGAACATCTTTGCTATACCATAAGCTACCCCTCCCAGGGCTAATAGTGGAATTACGATATATACAAAATCCTTCATCCTGATCCAGCTTTTTACAAAGACATTTTTGGCTAAGGGCTTTCTATAGCTTGGTAATTCCAAGAGTAATGGTTCACTCTTGATTTTAAAGAATTTTTTTACTCCCCAAGCCCAGATGAATCCTGCACCAAATAGAGTAATAAAAACAGCAAAGGCCAATAGTGTTCCCGCATAATATCCAACAATTCCCATGATAATAGCGATTCTTGAAGAACAGGGTACAAAGGCAAATAATGAAGCTGTCTGGAATTGTTCCGTTTTGCTTGATAAAACACGAGTCGCTCTGGTTGCTGGGGCAGTACAGCCTAAACCCAACATTAATGGAATAAACGATTTTCCCGGCAAACCTATTTTTTTCAAGAACCTTTCCGCATTAACAATAAATCTGGAGAGAATCCCCGTATCTTCCAGCAAACCTAAAAGCAAGTAAAAGAGAAAGATATAAGGAAATGCAATGGAAATTCCTGCTGCCAGACCAGTTAGTCCCTGTTTAAATACGACCCCAATAACAGATTGTTCTGTTGTTTCGAAAGATGAGACCATTTTTTCTGTAAAACCCATTAAAATTTCTTGTGTTAAGTTACCAAGAAATAATAGTATCCCAAAGATAAGAGATAAAAAAATTAAAGTAATAAAAGGTCCTAGTGTTTTATGAAAAAAAATTTGGTCAATTTTTTCTTCAAAAATTTTTTCTTTTTTTTGGGAAACGATTTTCGTCACCTTTTCTGCTATAAATGCAGCTGTACCATACCTTGTTATAGAGATATCCTCTGCAGTTCTCGGGTGATATTTTCCCAAATCTTTGTTGATTTCTTTGATTATTTCTTTCGACCGAAGATATTTATAAAAATCTTCGTCTTCCTCTAAAATCCTCAAGGCTACAAATCTACTTGGAAGTTTAGCTTCTACTTGATTAGAGATTTTACTGATTGCTTCTTCAATATGATCATCATATTCACTTCTAAAACTTTGTTTTGTTGTTTGCTTAATTTCCAGAGTCTCATCTAAGAGGTTATCTATCCCTTTTCTGCTCAAAGGGTTTATAGGGACAACGGGGACATCGAGGATTTTCTCTAATTGTTTATAGTCAATTTTTACTCCCTTCTTTTCAGCATCTTCCACAAAATTTACAGCTATAATGAGAAGTATTCCAGCCTCTAGAATTTGTAAAACGATATACAAGCTTCTCTCCAGAGTCATTGCATCAGCTATTATGATTGCTCCATCTATTGTCTCCTCAAACAATTCCTTTTCTGTAATTTTTTCCTCCTCTGAACGATCAGAAATAGAATAGATACCAGGAGTATCTACAATTTCAATTTCTATGTGAGCAATTCTCTTTTTGGCATTGGTAACTTCAACAGTCGTTCCCGGATAATTTGATACTGTAACGCGGGATCCAACTATAGCATTCAGTAAAGAAGATTTCCCTACATTTGGTTGTCCAATTAATAATATTTTAATTCTTTTCATTTTATGGCATTTCTCTTTTTCAAATTTTAGAAACCATTTCTTTTAAATTTTCTTCTTTCAAAAGGTTTATAACATGCCTTTCTAATTTGATGAATTCTGGATTATTCATTCCCTGTTTCCTTACTTTTTCATGGATAAACAATTCTTCCTTGACTTGCATTGGTTTATTGGTAAGTATATAAAGCCTATGAGAAAATAAAAGTGCTTCTCTTATATCATGGGTTACGTATAGAACTGTCCTGGACTCTACCTTAAGAATATCTTTTAAATTGTCAATGAGAAGTAAACGTAAAGGGAAATCAAGATCTGAAAAGGGTTCATCCATTAAAAGCAAATCAGGCTCGATAGCTAATGCCCTGGCAATTGAAATCCGCTTTCTCATTCCTCCGCTTAATTGTGAGGGATAGTAATCGCCAAATTGATCGATTGCCATTAAACTTAAATACCGTTTTGCTATCTTTTCCCTCTTATCCTGATTAGATACTCTATCAAATAAAACAAAAATGATATTGTCTAACGCTGTCTTCCAGGGAAGTAGTCTTGGCTCTTGAAAAATAAAAGCCGGACTGGTAAATTTTCTTTCAACTATTCCTTCACTTTTTTCTAAACCAGCAACAATTCTCAAGGCAGTCGTTTTCCCGCAACCAGAAAGACCAACAAGAGAGATTACTTCATTCTGAGTCACAGTCATGTTTAAATTTTCGATGACTTCTAAAGAATCAAATGATTTTCTTACCGCAGTTAATTCAATGATCTTTTTCATTCTCTTCTCCAACTTTGGGCATAATTTTTCAATGGTTTTACCACCAAATATTCTATCAATAAACCTAAACTAACTATAAATAAAGTGTAAGCAAAAGCTTGGTCAGTCGCTAAATTAAGCATAGCCCAATTGACTTGACTACCAATTCCATTCATACTCCCTAGAAATTCGGCCATCACAACAACTCTCCAGGTAAATCCAAGACTTATTGAAATAGCAGAAAAAAAATATCCAGTAATAGCCGGTATGTATAAATACCTAAACTGAATCCGTTTTTTTATCGAAAATGACCTGGTCATTTCAAGAAGAAGAGGATCTATATCCTGAATGCCATGAGCCAGATTCAGAATGATGATCGGGGTAACAATAGACATAATTGCAAATATCACAGGCATGTTACCTAAGCCAAACCATAAAATGGCAAAAATAATCCAAATAATTGGTGGAACGCTTTCTATAATAACAACAATTGGCTTAATTATTTCATAAACCTTCTGGGATAATCCGGCTAATATCCCAAAAACTGCTCCGAGAAGTAAAGATAGGCCGAATCCTAATAAAGCTCTTCCAATGGTATAACCTAAATTTAACCAAAATTCTAAACTATTCATCAAATAGAACAGAGAAGAAAAAACTTTTTCTGCCGAAGGAATGAGTACAGGTGGATAAATAGATGCAAGTACTTCCCAAAGAACAAATACCAATACAATTCCTATTAATTTGTATCCCTCTTCCCAAAATCTTTTAATTAAATTTCCCCAATGATGGATCATAATAGATACCTTTATCCACTGGAGGATAGCCTAAAGTTTCAATAAATGATTCCAAATTTCCTTGTTTAATTACCTTGAAATCTAACTCAAGCCTACCACTCTTTAATGAATCAGAGATAGCTTTTTCCGGAAATACACCATAAAAATATTCTTTAAAATAATGATAGGTAATGTTGGCTGTTTCTTCCGGATGGTTCATAGCATATTGATTTGCTTTAGCAAAAGCAGTTACTACTTTTTGGGCTATTTCATTACTTAAATTAGTAGATACTAGCCAAAGGCCCCCAAGGGGTACCCGCTCATTTACCCATTCAGGAATGGTGGAGAAAAACCCTTGTTGAGGTCTAATTACTATCTGGAGATCTCCTTTAGATTCGAATAGGAGTTGCGAGATATGCGGTTCAGGAAGTACAGCAGCCTGAACTTGACCTAAGAGAAGAAGTCTTTTAATATGAGCCAGTGACAGGTGTTCGATTCTAAAATCCTTATCTGGATTAAACCCTTCTGATTTCATGCTGGCCCGGGCAATAATATCAGGTTCTCCTCCCCTAAATGGAATTAATATTCTTTCTCCTATTAAATCTTCCCATTCATCGACATTCTGGTTACCTATAACATATATTGCCTTCCAAACATGGACTCCTATTAATTTTATATTTTTTATTCCTTGGTTATATATTTTTATTCCACTTGGGATGGAAAATGAGACGAAATCTACATCTTTTCTGGTTAAATGAGCTATGATATCTGAAACATCTTTGGATGGAATATACTCCACTTCTATTCCATATTGAGACAAATTTGAAAGCTCCAAAAGCAGAAAAGCAGGAATCATATTCGGAGTAGGAGTTGAAGTTATTTTAATCTTTACATTCTCCCTAGCAAACACATGCTGATTATTAATTGAATAGATTAATGCCATGCTTATTATGAAAACAATGCTAATAAAACAGATATTTCTTAAAATAGCATTTATTTTTATACTTTTCATATTTCTAATATTTTTATCTCCTCCGATATTTCTCGTGCTAAAGCAAACTTTTTATTTCCTATTTTAACGACAAAAATATCAGGAATTATCGCTAATATTTCAATCCTATTCCCTGGGAATATCCCCATACTTACTATCCTTTCAAATAAATTATGGTTTTTGGTAATATTAATATCAGCAATTAGACCTTCTTTTCTTAAGCTAAAATTTGTAGAGGGGATGGCATTCTCTTTTAATGTATGCATCCTTTTGATATTTCTGATAACCTCTTCAGAGACATAACGCTCAAGAGTATGAGCTTTTTTGTGAGCTGTTATATCATCTACATCCGGATATTTTTTAAAATAATTTTCGAGAATAAGATATTTTCTCAAGATATTCTTTGATTTTTTTTGCCCATCCACGGTTAAGCTTATTAAATCTTTCTTGGTTTTTATCAGCCCCTCTTTCTCAAACTCTTTCAATGCCTTGAATGTTAAAAAAGAGGAAACATTGATTTTGGACTTTATCGAATTAATATGAAGTCTGTCTTTACTCTCTGCTAAATCCCTTAGCATATCTTCTTTTACTATTTTTAAAATGGAAGATTCACTTGTCATACTCGTTCATCTCCGGATCCAGGGATCAAGCAAATGCCGGGGGAACCGACATCGAATCGTCTCTGGCTGGATACAGCCAATAATGCCTTTACCATCTGCCTTCTCCCTTCTTACCTTTTACTCTTCCACAGATTCTTCGATTTCTTCTCGAATGCTGATCTTCCGATAGCCGGTATCCTTTTCCAGAAAAGAGATGAATTTTTATAACTTCGTAAAGGTCTCTGGGCTCAATGAGTGTTCCAGACCAATAAAAATGATTGAAATGGTATGCTCTATGTTAAAATTTGGCTTAGCGTACTATTATTGTTTTATTTAAGAAATGATTAGCTTATGATATTGAATTTTTTGAAAAGGACTTAAAGGATTGGTGTCCATATGGTGTCCATGAGATAGCTAAAGTGGCATAAATTCTTGGGACGGAAACTAAAATAGAAACAATGGGAAAGGCTTTTTTTTCACAATGGCGGGGTCGACGGGATTTGAACCCGCGATCTCCTGCGTGACAGGCAGGCGTGTTAAACCGAGCTGCACTACGACCCCGTTTTTAAAAATAAATGGTAGGCGGAACAGGGCTTGAACCTGTGACCCCTGGCTTGTAAAGCCAGTGCTCTCCCAACTGAGCTACCCGCCCAAACGGCCTTTATAAACAGGCAAATTTTATTATAACATCTCTTTTTTTCTTTGTCTATAATAAACTGTTATAAAAGACATATAGTTTCAATTAAAAAATTCACTCCTATCTTTTAGGTGGTAGTAATTTTAACTTGAAGGCAAAATATCCCTATACTACATTTTTATACTAAAAAGGAATATCCTCTTCATTTCTATCTTGATCATTCTGAATCTCTTTTTCTGGACTTTCTTCAACAGAAGAATTGTCCTCCATCTGATTACTCTTCTGATATTCATTTTCCTGAATATTCTCTGTATCTTTTAAATAGTCTAAAAATTGAACACTACGGGCATTAATTTCGAATGTTACTCTCTTATTTCCTTCTCTATCTTGCCAATTATTGGATCTCAGTTCACCATTAACAGCAATTCTTCTTCCCTTTTTTAAAAATTGAGAACAATATTCAGCCTGTCTCCCCCATGATGAAATATTGATAAATAGTGTATCTTCTATATTGCTTCCTTCCTGGTTTTTATAGCTTCGATTAATGGCAAGACCAAATTTACAAACAGCTTTTCCCGAAGGTGTATATCTTAACTCAGGGTCTCTAGTCAATCGACCTATCCCCACGAAACAATTCAAGTCACCAAAAGATGCCATATTAAATGCCTCCCTCTTAAAAAATAATAATACAAAAAATATAACTCAATATATACCCTCAATGTACCACTAAATTTATCAATTTCCCGGGTACATATACAATCTTATCAATTTTTTTACCATTAATCCACTTTTTGATTTTAGGTAATTCTAATACTTTTTCCTTAATATTTTCCTCCGTGATATCTGAGGCAACTTTTTCCCTATCCCTCAACTTCCCATTTATTTGTACAACAATTAGTATTTCTTCTTCTTGCAGTACCTCTGAATCATATTGCGGCCACGGCTCTAAGTATAGACTCTCTTTATGACCAATTTCATGCCACAATTCTTCACAAAAATGAGGTGCAATAGGGTTAAGCAATTTAATCATTACCTCAACCACGTTCTTAAACAACACTTTTTCTTGGCAATTCATTTCGGATAAGCTTATTTCAGAGCTATAAAGATTATTTACTAATTCCATAATGGCGCTAATTGCTGTATTAAAATGAAATCGCTCCTCAATATCCTCAGTCACTTTCTTGATAGTTTGATGTGTTTTTCTTTCCAGATTTTTAACCTCTTTGCTTATGGTCTTTCCCGGAATAGCAGCTTGTTTATTTTCCTGAAATATTTTACGAGACTGACGAACAAAACGCCATACACGATTTAAAAAACGAGAGGCTCCTTCGATTCCTTTGTCACTCCATTCCATATCCACTTCAGGGGGACTGGCAAAAAGTATCATCACTCTGGTCGCATCAATGCCATACTGATTAAATATATCTACCGGTGTAACCACATTACCCTTTGATTTTGACATTGCAGCTCCGTCCTTACAAACCATTCCCTGGGTAAAAAGACGTTTAAAGGGTTCTTTAAATTTGAGATAATTCATATCATAAAGGGCTTTCACAAAAAACCGCGAATATAAGAGGTGTAGAATTGCATGTTCTACTCCTCCGATATACTGATCTACCGGCATCCAGTAATGCAACTCTTCTTCATCAAAAGGTTTGTTCCTCAATTGAGGAGAGCAAAAACGCAAATAATACCAAGAAGAACAAACAAAAGTATCCATGGTGTCCGTTTCTCTTTTGGCCTTACCTCCACACTTGGGACATGTTGTATACAAAAACTCTTTACTTGATAGCAAGGGAGATAAACCGGTGGGCTTAAAATCAACATTTTCCGGCAAATAAACCGGTAAATCTTTTTCCGGAACCGGAACAATACCACATTTTGGACAATAAACAATAGGAATAGGCGCACCCCAGTAACGCTGCCTAGAGATTAACCAATCTCTTAGCCGATAATTTATTTCTTTGGTACCCAAATCCTTTTCTTCCAAGTAATCGGTAATTAATTTTTTTGCTTCTGAACTAGGAAGTCCGTTAAATTGTCCGGAATTCACCATAATTCCTTCCTCGGCATAAGCCTCATTAAGTGTTTCTCCAGATAAATTTCTATTTTCTGGTTGGACCACCACTTTTATCGGAAGACTATATTTCCTGGCAAACTCCAAATCTCGTTCATCATGTGCCGGTACCGCCATAATCATCCCAGTCCCATACTCCATTAAAACATAGTTGGCAACCCAAATGGGTATTTTTTCCTTGTTCATCGGATTAATAGCATATTGACCTGTAAAACAACCCTTCTTCTCAGTAGTTGCCAGGTCTTTTTCAGAAATATTCTGCCTGATAATTTCTTCTTTAAATTGCCTAATCTGCTCTTCGTATGGTGTATTTACTGTTAGATGTTCCACCATAGGATGTTCGGGAGAAAGTACGAAGAAAGTCACGCCAAAAAGCGTGTCCGGTCTGGTAGTAAAAACGGATATTGTTTCATTACTTCCCAATATACTGAATTTTACTTTAGCTCCTTCGCTTCGACCTATCCAATTCTTTTGCATAGTTAAAACACGCTCAGGCCATTCCTCAAGAAGTGACATATCATCCAGGAGCTGTTGAGCATAATCGGTAATTTTAAAAAACCATTGGGATAATTCCTTCTTAGTGACTTCTGCTCCACATCTCTCACATTGACCGTTTACGACCTGTTCATTGGCAAGAACTGTTGCACAGGAAGGACACCAGTTAACCACAGCTTTCTTTTTATAAGCCAAGTCATTTTTATATAGCTGCAGAAACATCCACTGGGTCCATTTATAATATTCAGGGCTACAGGTGGAAAGCTCCCTATTCCAGTCATAGGTTATACCCATCGCTTGGAGGGTATTCTTCATTTTTTTTATGTTGTTTCTTGTCCATATAGCTGGATGTATCTGATTCTTGATGGCGGCATTTTCGGCAGGAAGACCAAAAGAATCCCAACCCATGGGATGTAGAATATTAAAACCACGACTATGTTTGTAGCGAGCTACAACATCACCTATAACATAATTCTTAACATGGCCCATATGTGGTTCCCCGGAAGGATAGGGAAACATCTCCAACACATAATATTCTTTTTTACTGTGGTCTACATTGCTTTCAAAAAATTTCTGGTCATACCAATATTTTTGCCATTTACTTTCCACTTCTTTAAAATTGTACATTTCTTTCATCTTGATCTTTACTCCCTAAAAATAGAAAAACCCGTCACCTGTAACTGAATATTTATTACAAGGGACGAGATTTCCCGTGGTACCACCCTTTTTCGGTAGATATAAAATGGTGGAGCTGGCGGGAATCGAACCCGCGACCTCCTCCACGCCAAGGAGGCACTCTCCCGACTGAGCTACAGCCCCATCTACCCTTCTTTCAATTAACGCTTGAAAACGGCCTGAGTTACCCATCATTTTGCAAAATATTCACTCAGGAATTCCGCAGGTGAGTCTCTTGGGACCACCTATCAGTTTTCACCATTCACTGACTCGCTGTTATTAATGAATCCCAATGAATTATTCCTGCTCCCAATTCTTACTATTTTTTCTCAAAACTTTTTTTATTATAATTAATGCAATTTAAAAAGTCAATCCACTAAACGAAAAGGTAATCATTATTATTAGAACAAATAACGACAATAATAAATGAATAAGTGCAGGCCATTTAAAATCATTTAATGTTCCTGCACTCATCTTGACATTGGACCATTAAAAATTAGAAAATGAACGATTATAAAGCTTATTACTCTTAATTTTAATCTTCTCTAAACCACCAAATAATTCCCACAATAGCCGCGATAATAGCAGCAATCCAGTACCATGCTAAATCTTCAAACATTTATTTTCCACCTCCTCTTTATTTCATATTCATTTATCTTTACTTTATTATATTAACAAGAATGGTTTAAAACAAGTCTTTTCTGAAACTATTTATAAATATTACTCATTCTTCAGGTATTTTTTTTTCAAAGGACAATCTATTTTAGTTATATTGGTATTACTTGCTCTATAATTCTTCTTCACTTTCTTTTTTAGCTTGTTCAGTAATTTCCTGAGCAATATGGGAAGGTACTTCCTCAAAATGAGAAAATTTCATGGTAAATGTACCTCTACCCTGGGTAATAGAACGTAAATCTATGGAATATCTGAATATTTCTGCTTGGGGAACCTGGGCTCGAATCATTTGTTTCCCCTTTTCCGATTCATCCATACCCATAATTTTCCCTCGCTTGCTGTTCAAATCTCCGATAATATCTCCCATATAGTCCTTTGGAACGATTACGGCCAGCTCATATATTGGTTCTAAAAGGATTGGCTCAGCCTGAGCAGCGCCTTTTTTAAATGCCATAGAACCGGCTACCTTAAAAGCCATTTCTGAGGAATCGACAGTATGGTAACTTCCATCATACAATGTTGCCCTAATATCAACTGTAGGATAACCGGCAATCACTCCCTTTTTCATTGCTTCTATAATTCCCTTCTCAACTGCAGGTCGATACTGTTTTGGGATAACACCACCAACAATTTTATCGACGAATTCAAAGCCTTTGCCACGATCCATCGGTTCAAATTCCACAAAACAATGTCCGTATTGTCCCCGACCTCCTGATTGTTTTTTATACTTTCCTTCTGCTTGCACCTTTTTACGAATTGTCTCCTTATAACCAACCTTTGGTGTATTCTTTTCAATTTCTACACCAAACTTTGTTTCCATGGTCTCAATAACTACATCCAGATGTGATTCACCCATACCAGCAATAATGGTTTCTCCCGTATCTTCATCCCGGTATACCTGAATGGTTGGTTCCTCTTCTACGATACGGTTAATAGCTATACTAAGCTTATCCTCATCCCCTTTACTCTTAGGAGATATCGCCAATTTCATAATTGGTTCAGGATATTCAATCTTTTTAAATTCAATAGGACTTTCCTTATCACATAGCGTATCCCCGGTGTTTGTTTTCTTTAACTTGGCAATAGCCCCAATCCCTCCGGCGGATATTTTAGAAATAGCACTCTGCTCTTTTCCCTGCATTCTATAAATTTTGGCCACTTTATTTTCTGTATCATGAGTTGCATTATAAACATGCGAATCTGACATCAATTCACCAGAATACACTCTGAAGTAGGTTAAATTACCAACATAGGGATCAGCGACAGTTTTAAACACCTTGGCAGAAAAAGGTGAATCGTTCACAGAACGTTTAATATTTGCCTCTTTCTGTTCCTTTAAATCTTTCACCATAATATCCGGTAAATCAACCGGACTGGGAAAATAATCTTTTATAAAATCAAGAAGCAACTCAATTCCAATATTCTTGGTTGCCGCACCACACAATAATGGAAAGACTTTTCTATCGATCATTCCACCTCTCAGGCAGGAAAAAATTTCTTCTTGAGTCAATTCTTCACCATCTAGATATTTCATTAGAATTTCGTCATTATATTCTGCAACGCCTTCAATCATTTTTTGACGGGATTCATTTGCCCTTCCCTTTAATTCATCGGGTATCTCTTTCTCTTCAAACTGACTTTTTCCTTCAGAGTCTGCTTTAAAATAATATGCTTTCATCTTTAACAGATCAATAACTCCTTCAAAGGCTTCCTCCGAACCTATCGGCATCTGCACAGGTACGGCATTTTGTCCAAAAGTCTCTTTAATCATCTCACTGGTACGATCAAAATCAGCCCTTTCCCGATCCATTTTATTGATAAAGAAAACCCTTGGAAGGTTAAATTCTTCAGCATAATCCCATACTTTCTCAGTTTGAACTTCTACACCTGATACACCACATACCACGATCAAGGCACTGTCTACTACACTTAAACTTGATTTGGTATCAA
Organism: uncultured Atribacterota bacterium; assembly: GCA_964428905.1. Lineage (GTDB taxonomy): Bacteria > Atribacterota > Phoenicimicrobiia > Phoenicimicrobiales > Stramentimicrobiaceae > CAYSAA01. Next base: position 9,673 of record CAYSAA010000048.1, on the reverse strand, counting down.
TAATAAAATCGAGATATCCTGGTGTATCAATGATATTAAAAGTAGAATCCTTCCAGTTAAGATATGCTAAAGAGGAATTAATTGTAATACCCCTTTTAGTTTCCTTGGGATCATAGTCAGAAACGGTATTCCCTTGCTCAATTTTCCCCAACCGTGTAATCATATTAGCATCATAAAGCATTGCTTCAGTCAGGGAGGTTTTACCGGAATCACCATGCCCAACGATTGCAAATGTTCTTACCTTGTCGACATCATATTTAGTCACCCGTTATTCCTCCTTGAAAATCTAAAATTTCAACATTATTTTATCAAAGAATATCAAATATAGCAAAAGATAGTAAGGACAGTAGTCTCCCTTAAAACCCATTAGGTTTTTTATCATTTTTGCTAGTAGTAGAGATAGTTTATTGACAATTTTATTAAAATACATTACGGAAAAACACGTCTTATAACCTCGGTTTTTCAAAAATAATCATTATTTTACTTGTTGTTAATCAGCGAGCATAAGTTTTTAATTTTTCCATAACTTGATTAAGCTTATCGAGATAGGAAGGTAATTGACTATCCTCTTTCGGCTCAAGAATCAAAGCACCATGATATTGTATTTTTTTCAAGTAAGATACCAGTAATACCCAGGGAAAACATCCATCTCCAGGCAAGAGGTGTAAATCATCTTTTCCATTATTATCATGAATATGGATATGCAGCAGTTCTTTCTGCCAGTTTATCGGCTCTTTATCTAAATTCAATTCTCCTATATCTGTATGCTGTTGATTAAGAAGATAATGACCGGTATCAAGACAAATTCCTACATTTTCTGATGAGATTGCGCTAATCATTTGTTGAATTTCTTCCCATTGGTCACCTAATCTACCTGGAAGTGGGTTTTCAATAGCTAATTTAATATTCCATTGGCAGCAAAAATCTACAATTTCAGTTAGGCTCTTTATACAGTTACTTAGCCTTTTCCCTCTTTCAGAAAGTTTATGGCACATCCCTCCGGGATGGACAATAACCAGCTCCGCACCTAACCTATATGCCGCTATTACCGTTTTTTGTACCTCCCGTATTGATTTTACTCTATCATATTCTTCCGGATGGGATATATCTACTTCATTCATAGGCATATGAATGGCTTTGACTAAAATTTTATAATGATCAATCTTCTTTTTTAGATAATCAATTGAATCAGAATCCTTAAGTTCAAAATGCCCTTTACGTGGCCTGATTTCAATAGTTCTAATTCCCCAATCCATTAGAAAAGGTAATAATTTTTCAATGTGCTCATGATAATAAACCATGGTTGATATACCAAAATTCAAATTCATATGCCTTTTCCTGATTTTATAAATTACTACTAATTATCTAATCTATTCTGATTCCTTTGAAGATACATACCCCAGGTATTTTTCCACAAAAAAAGCGGCATTCGCGCCCTCACCACAGGCAGTAACCACCTGACGAAGTACCTTAGCCCGGACATCCCCACAGGCAAAGACTCCTTCTACCGGGGTCATCATACACTCATCAGTTAAAATATACCCTTTTTCGTTAACAATCTGATCCTTAAAAGAACCTAATGAAGGATGGGTAGGCGAATAACCTGTAAAAATGAAAACACCCTGACAGGGAAAAGAAATTTCCTGCCCGTTTGTGACATTGTTCAATTGCACTGCTTCTACCTGTTCATTTCCCTTAATTTCCCTCACAATGGAGTGCCAGATAAAATTGATTTTTGGATTTGCAAAAGCACGTTCTTGAAGTATTTTAGTAGCTCTTAAATCACCCCGGCGATGGACAACACTAACCTTACTGGCAAACTTAGTCAAAAACAAGGCTTCCTCTATGGCTGCATCCCCTCCCCCAACGACAACAATCTCTTTTTCACGGAAAAAGGCACCATCACAGGTTGCACAGTAGGAAACACCTCTTCCTCTAAATTCATTCTCTCCAGGAACTCCCAATTGACTAGCCTGGGCACCGGATGAAATAATAATTGATTTACAGTAAAAAATATTGGTATCGGTCTTGACCTGAAAATATTTTTCTTCTTCCTGATCTCCCCTGGAAATTTCCAATACCGTATCATTTTTTATTTCCAATCCGAATCTTCTTGCCTGTTTTTCAAACCGTTGCATTAAATCAGGACCCAAAACACCTTCCGGAAAACCAGGATAATTTTCAATCATCTCGGTCAGGTTTGCCTGCCCACCCGGTAGAGCTTTTTCCATTAATAATACATCAACCCGGGAACGGCTAAGATAAAGGCCTGCTGTTAATCCGGCAGGGCCACCCCCTACAATAATTGTTTCATATATATGATCATTGTAACTTAAATTTTGTTGATCCATATTATTTTTTACCTCGCTGTGAATAAAAAATGTTCAAAATTTAACTGCTATTTTTTCTTGGAATTACTGGTCAGATTTAATTTAATTTCAATTTGTTTATTATCAAGAGAGTCAATGTCTTTTAAAGGAGATAACATACCATAAATCATATTCTGGTATAACTGAGATAAAAAGTGATTTAAGAAAATTTTTTTCTTATTGACCGTGACTGAAATATTATTTTGGCCATACAAACAATCTTGCTCTGAAGCTGTTCCTTTAACAATTTCCTGGGCTAAGGCATAACAATTGCGATAACCACATTCACCGCAATTCATATCCGGTAGCATGAATCCTCTATTTTCAATCTGGGTTACCATTTCTTCGACATCTTTTTCATCTGTAATCAAATAATCAATTATCTTTTTATCTTTTAACGATACATCTAACCCCGCTGTAAAAAATGCTAATCCATCAAAAAGCTCTTTTTTTTCATCTTCCTTTTTCAAGCAAATAATTTTTGGAAAATACTTTAAACTTTTGAAACCTTCTACAATGAAAAAATCAGCTGAAAGATAAGGGATTATTTGCTTTAAATCTTGACAACCCCCTAAAATAATTTCTGAATGTTCTGGAGTTATAATGGCTACCTGTGATACTTCTTTTATAAATTGACCAGAATCAGAATTACCATGATCAATGGGTTTACTAGTATGTTTAATCATAGCAACTCGATAACCTTTTCCTTGCAATGCCTTAGCCAAAGCTATGGCTAAGGTTGTCTTCCCACTTTTTTTAAAACCAACAACCCCAATTGTTTTCATTGGCCCTCTCTCCTTTTCACAATTGTATTTACTATATCAAAAGGGAATTTAATTAGCAAGTAATCAAATGATGATCCTATCATAAGATAAGCACAGAAAATTAGACCCTATTATAAATCTTTATCTTTACGGTTTAACCCAACGAATTGGCTATTATATAAATCAGCATAAAATCCATTCTGTGTTAATAATTCTTTGTGTGTTCCTTTTTCGACAATACTTCCATCATTCATCACCAGAATTAAATCTGCTCCCTGAATTGTGGATAAACGGTGAGCAATGACAAAACTCGTTTTCCCTTCCATAAGGGCAAGCATCGCCTTTTGAATCTGAATCTCTGTTCTGGTATCTACACTGCTTGTCGCTTCATCGAGAATCAATATGATTGGATCTGCCAGAATAGCCCTGGCAATGGTCAGTAATTGTTTTTGACCTTGAGAAAGATTGCTGGCCTCTTCATCAATAATTGTATTATAGCCATCGGGAAGTGTTCTGATAAAGTGATCGGCATAAGCCATTTTCGCTGCCATTACAATTTCATCTTCGGTAGCATTTTTCCGGCCATAGGCAATATTCTCTTTAATGCTTCCCTTAAACAACCAAGTATCCTGCAGAACCATTCCAAAAAGGCTTCTCAATTCACCGCGTTGCATATCCCGGATATTGACTCCGTCAAAGGTTATTTTACCATTATGAATTTCATAAAAACGCATCAGTAAATTAACCAATGTTGTCTTTCCGGCCCCGGTAGGACCTACAATGGCAATTGTTTGACCTTTTTTAACTTCAAGATTCATGTCTTTTATAATGATTTTTTCCGTATCATATCCAAATTTAATATGGTCAATTTTTATGTTCCCCTCGGGCTTATCTAAGCGAATAATATCCTCTTTTTCCGGTATTTGCTCAGGTTCATCAAGAACTTCAAAGACCCGTTCAGCAGCAGCAATGGTTGATTGAATAATATTGGCAATATTAGCTGCTTGAACAATCGGGTGGGTAAATTGCCTGGAATATTGAATAAATGCCTGGACATTACCGATAGTAATGACTCCTCTGGCAACAGAAATTCCACCCAAAATAACAATAAAAACATAGCTAAGATTGCTAATAGCTATCATCAAGGGCATAATCATTCCTGATATGAACTGAGCTTTCCATCCAGTATGATAAAGTTGATCATTGAGTTGATTAAATCGTTCAATAGATTGCTTTTCATAATTAAAGACCTTAACTATCTTATGACCAGTGTACATTTCCTCCACGTGACTGTTTAGTTGACCTAAAACCTTTTGTTGTCTTGCAAAGAATTTTTGGGATTGCCTGGCAATGATTCTGGTCACTAAAAAACTTATAGGTAAAGTGACAAAGGTAATTAAAGTCAACAGTGGGCTAATGGTCAGCATCATAACTACAATGCCAATCATGGTTACTATGGAAGTGATTAATTGGGTAATACTTTGTTGAAGGGTGTTGCTAACAGTATCAATATCGTTGGTAACCCTACTTAAAATATCACCATGAGTTCTTCCGTCAAAATACTTCAAAGGTAGTCGTGATAATTTAGAGCTGATATCTTTTCTCATATCATATATAGTTTTCTGGGTAACACCCACCATAATATAATGTTGAATATAGTTAAACAGGGCATTAAGAACATATAATCCAATTAAGATAAGAATAATAGTTAAAATATATTGAAAATCAATAGCCGCACCCGGGACTTGTTTTATTTTCAGGAGATAGCCTTCAAATAATTTAGTGGTCGCTCTTCCCATCACTTTTGGACTAATGATGACGAAAAATGAGCTTGTAACCGCTGCTAAAAAAGTAGTAATAATCTTAACCTGATGTGGTTTTAAATAATCCAGTAATCGCCTTAAGGTACCTCCGAAATCCTTGGCTTTTTCTACTGGCATATTCAAACCCGAATGACTCCCGGGACCACGGCCGAATCCTCTTATTGGCATCCTTGGTTTTACACGTTTTTCACTCATATCAATTCCTTTTCTGAGAGCTGTGAAGCCACAATTTCCCTATATAATTCACATCTTCTTATTAAATCCTGATGTTTTCCAATACCCACAATTTGACCGTTATCCAAAACAATAATTTGATCTGCGCTCATAACGGTGGTAACTCTTTGGGCAATAATTAAAACAGTCTTGTTTTTTATTTCATTTTTAATCGCAGCCCGCAATTTTGCCTCTGTTTTAAAATCAAGAGCGGAAAAACTATCATCAAAAATATAGATTTCCGGATGCTTAGCCAAAGCCCTGGCAATAGCCAGTCTTTGTTTCTGCCCACCTGATAAATTGGTTCCACCCTGAGTAATCAGAGAATCATATCCTTGCTGCATGGTAGAAATAAATTCTGATGCTTGAGCTATTTCAGCTACTCTGATGATTTCATTACGAGATAGATGTTTGTTCCCAAATCTAATATTTTCTGCAATAGTTCCGGTAAAAAGAACAGCTTTTTGGGAAACCAGGCCAATCTTTTCGCGTAGTTTTTCTTGATACATTTCCCGTATATCAATATCATCAATTAAAATACGGCCTTTAGTTACATCATAGAACCTGGGTATTAGATTGATTAAGGTTGATTTTCCGGAACCTGTACTTCCGATAATGGCAGTCACTTCCCCGGGATTAGCCTTGAAAGAAATATTTTTCACAGCCAATTCTGCTGCATCCCGATAACAGAAACTGACTTCATCGAATTCAAGAAAACCCTTTCTTTCTTTTTCCGAAATAACATCCTGGGTATTCATCTTATTTTCAATTTCTAATTGACTCTTTTTGGGGATTATCGGGTTTTTTATTTTAGGTTCAACATCCAACACTTCATTAATTCGAAGTGCTGATACCGAGGCCCGAGGTATCATGATAAACATCATTGAAACCATAATCAAAGAAAACATAATTTGTGATGCATATTGAATAAATGCCATCAAATCACCGACTTGCATACTGCCATTATCAATTCGTATACTTCCCAGCCAGATCATTGCTATAATGGTCAGATTAAGAATCAAGGTCATTAAAGGCATCAAGATTGCCATCAGTATGTTGACTTTTTTTGCTGTTTCCGTTAAATCTAGATTGGTTTTGTGAAATCTGTTTTTTTCATAGCCTTCTCGATCAAATGCTCTAATAACCCGTATACCGGTTAAATATTCTCGAAGAACCAGATTGAGTTGGTCTATTTTCATCTGCATTGATTTAAAAAGAGACATACTTTTTTTGGCAATGAAAAGAACGAGAATGGTTAAAATAGGTAAAATAGCTACAAGAACCAGGGATAATTCAGCATTTTTTGAAACTGCCATAATAATACCACCGATAAATAGCAACGGTGCCCTTAAGAACATCCTAAGCATAGTAACTGCCAATTGCTGAATCTGGGTAATATCATTGGTTGTTCTGACTATAAGGGAGGCTGTCCCTTTTTCATTAAATTCTTCCAAAGAAAAACTTTCTACCTTGGTAAATACCCGAGTTCGCAGATCTCTTGCTAATCCGGTTGCTACTCTAGCTGCCAGGTAGCTTCCTGAAACAGAGCCAATCATGGCAATAAAAGCAATCAGAAGCATCCATCCTCCAATTCTTACAATATAATCAATGTCTCCAGTGACTACCCCAATATCCACAATATCTGACATAAGTGTAGGTAAGTATAATTCTGAGAGTGACTGTAGGAAAACAAAAACTATAATGCCTACTATTAATAACCAATAAGGCTTCAGATTTTTTAACAATTTGAACATTACAATCCTACTCCTAAATTACTCATGAGACTAATGCGGTCAGATCTTGAAATATCACTTTTTACTTTCCTTATCACCATAGACCTTCTACCCTTCCCAATCTTCACCAAGTAAATATTCACTCAACTTTAATTACCCAGCCTTTAAATTTCCACTGATCCCATCTTTTTTCATCTATTCCCTCTACAAGTGCAATTTCTTCCGGTGCCTTGAACCCTCCATGGGCGTCTCTGTATTAAAGCAGTCAAATGAGCCCCAAAAAATTCGCCCTCTTCTTTTTTTACATAATGATAATAAATCAAATTTTTAGATAATGACATAACAAACAATAACGCCCTCTGTTTCTTTTTTATGAAATTGTAAATCCTGTTGTTTGCTTTTCTAAATAGCACAACCTAAGCTCAGCCACACCAAAAAATCATCACCTGGAATATAGCTATCAAGTACTTCTCATATTCAAAGTTGGGTTCTCGGTAGATTTAAAAATTATATTTTTTCCTTACCTTCCATTATATATTTTCAACTTTAATTAAATCTACGAATATAGAGGTAGTTTCTCCGGGATAAACACTGGCTTTTTCCTGCCAGATACGATACCCATCTTTTATCACTGTAATTTCATATATATCCTCTTTTAATTCGTCAAGAATTTCCGTCTGGTTAGCAGAAGTCATTTCCGCGTAAATGCCATTAATAAATATCCTGGCATTGTTTTCATTGCAGTATACAGCGATAGAGCCATCTTTTTGCTCCTGGTATTCCCACTGCATTTGAACATTAATACGAGAGATACGGTCAGGATAGATTCTTACAGTAGAATTATAATCCTGATAACCATCTTTAATAACAAGCAATTCGTAACTGCCTTCTTGAATATTAGTGATGGTTACGCTTCTGTTAGAGGAGGTCCTTTTCTGGTAATTTCCATCTAAATAGATCATGGCATTATCCACATCACAGGTAATCTCTAAGCTTCCGGTCCGGGCGATTTTCTCCAGACTAACCGTTAATTGCACTCTTTGATTGGGATTTACTTCTATCCTTTGAGACCAGTCATGATATGCTCAGCAATAAAATGAAAATAAGTAAGCAGATATACCAAGAAGATGATAATCCAATATGAAATTTTATCTGGCTATCTCTACTAAACAGCTTCATAATAAAACCTCCTTGGTTTTAGAATATGATTGTTAATAATCAGGTGAATAAAATCTTTTGCTACTTTTTTACCCCTAAAATTCCCCTATTTCAATAGGTAAATAAGACCGCAGTTCTATGTACGGGCAGAAGAAAAATAGTCCTTATTGCTTACTTTCTTATATGCTTTAAAATGACCTTACTTAATCTCTTGATTCCTTCCCTAATATCTTCTTTGCCTGCATAACAAAACGATAATCTCATAGTGTTTTTCCCTTCACCATTGGCATAGAATGATGATCCACTGACATAGGCTACTTTTTCTCTAATAGCATCAGAAAACATTTCATCTGTATTAATATATTCAGGTAAAGTCACAAAGACAAAAAATCCTCCATTCGGTTTAGTCCAGGAAGCTCCCGCCGGGAAATATTTTTCTAAAGATTGTAACATAATGTCTCGTTTTTCCTTATAAACCGAGATATTTGACTCAATATTTTCATCAATATAACCCTGGTCACAATATTCAGAAGCAATCAACTGATTGAGCATAGGTGTACATAGATCGGTAGCTTGTTTTAAAATAATAATCTTTTCAATAATGTCTATATTACTGGAAATCCAAGCTAATCTTAGGCCGGGACACAATATTTTGGAAAAAGTACCCAGATTTATGACTCTTCCCTCATAATCAAAAGAAAAGATGGACGGAATTGATTCTCCTTCAAACCGGAGCTTGTCATAAGGATTATCTTCCAAAATAAAAAGGTTGTACCTCTGAGCAATTTCTAAGATTTTCTTTCTCCGAGGTAAGGACATGGTAACACCGGCAGGATTTTGAAAATTGGAAATCGTATAGATAAATTTGACTTTTTTACTTTTGTTTTTGAGTTTTTCTAGGGCATCTTCCAAAAGTTCCATCTGCATACCCTCCGCATCCATTGGAATTCCAATCATCTCTGCTCCATAACTTCTAAAAGCATCCAAAGCTGCTAAATAACTCGGCAACTCCACAATAACAACATCTCCCGGGTCTAACAATGCTTTACTTACCAAATCCAGCCCCTGCTGTGAACCGGAAGTTATAACAATATTATCTGTGCCAAATTTTTTACTATCCAGATTTAACCATTGAAATAGAAATTGTCTTAATTTCAATAGGCCTTCTGTACTGCTGTATTGTAAGGCACGGGCACTATCCCTGGTTAAGATTTGTGCACATATCTCTTTGATGGCCTCAACAGGAAATGTGATCGGATCAGGCATCCCACCAGCTAGTGATATTACATTGGAACTCTGAATAATTTTCAGAATCTCTCTAATTGATGAAGCTTTGCTCTGTTTAGCTAACTTTGAAAATAATTCTTCGCTTTTGATTGTTGACATTATTGTTCTCCTTTTATTTCAATATTTTATTAAATAATAGAGTAATAATATTTTATTATCAATATTTTTTACTGATTTCTTTTCTTTCTCTTTTGTATTAACCATATGACGCATCAAACAGGGGGACGGCAGGATGTGTAAAAACTAATTCTGGGAATTACTTGCATCCAATTATATTAATTATTTAGTTGATTTTGGAAATAGCCATTTAAATAAAGAGCAAAATG
>CAYSAA010000047.1:0-5124 GCA_964428905.1 uncultured Atribacterota bacterium | reverse complement strand
TCGCTGGTCCGGTGGTGGCATTGAAATGTTGATACCAGGCCATGTCCTTGAAATGACTGGTGTAGATGTAAGTACAGGCGGCTCGGTGGCCAATACCGGTTTAGCCTTATTTCAGTTGGGAATTCGACCTAACCTTTTAGGTAAAATCGGGAATGATGCCTTTGGCAGGATCATTTTAGAAACCTTACAAAAACAAGATGTTGAATTAAGTAAAAATATAATTATAAGCGACAATGATTCATCTTCTTATACCATTGTATTAAATTCACCGGATACCGATCGTATCTTTCTGCACTATCCCGGAAGTAATCACACTTTTAGTGCCCGTGAAATACCCTATTCTGATATTGAAGGGGCATGTTTATTTCATTTTGGTTATCCGCCTTTGATGAAAAAATTTTATGAGAAAGATGGTCAAGAGCTAATCCAAATGTTTGCTAAAGTACGTAAGATGAAAATGATAACAAGTTTGGATATGGCAATGCCTGACCCGGAGACGCCTTCAGGAAAAATCAATTGGAGAAAATTATTGGAAAATGTTTTACCCTATATTGATATTTTTGTGCCCAGTATTGATGAGCTCCTGTATATGTGGAATAGAAAAGATTATCAACAATGGATCAATGGTGAGAAAAGTTTATCCCTCGACTGGTTGTCACAATTAAGTCAGGATATAATGGAATACGGTACGAATATTGTCATGATAAAGTTGGGAAAAATTGGTTTGTTTTTACATACAGGTAAATTGGTGAGTAAGCATCTTTTTTCTACCATTGATCTAAAAAAATGGTCATTACGACAGTTATTTTCTTCCTGCTTTAATACAAAAGTAATAGGAACAACTGGAGCAGGAGATGCTACCATTGCAGGTTTTCTTTCTCAAATCGTACAGGGCTCAACACCTGAGCAAGCCATAAATATCGGTACAGCTACAGGTGCTTATTGTGTCGAAGCAACAGATGCTACCAGCGGAATAAAGTCAATGATTGAAATAAAAGAAAGGATATCTAAAGGCTGGAAAAAGCAGTTGCCCCTATTGTCAACAAAGCAGTGGGAATGGCTTCCTGAGTATCAGTTATGGGAAAGATTTTGAGCGTCAACAAATATCAGTTTTTAAATTATTAATTTGAGGAAAGGATAAAAAGAATGAAAGATGAGTTGGAAAAAATAAAGAAAGAGGCACTTGATTATTATAAAAAGGCTGGTATTGTTCTATCTGATGATGAGATTAAAAATATGGAAATAGCAGATATGGGGTTAAATGATTTTAAAAGAACCGGTTTGGTGCTCGTAGTGTATGTGAATAATGACCGCTATTGCGCCAAGGAAATGGTATTGTTTCCCCACCAGACCTGCCCTGAGCACCGGCACCCGGATCATGCTGGCCAGGAAGGGAAACAAGAAACCTTCCGCTGCCGCTATGGTACGGCTTATCTTTATATAGAGGGACAAAGAACATCACAACCTATAGCTTCTCCCCCGGAAGGTGATGAATCTTACTACACTGTATTTCATGAGATTATACTAAAACCCGGGCAGCAATATACGATTAGTAAAGATACTTTACATTGGTTTCAAGCTGGGAAAGAGGGTGCGGTTGTTTCTGAATTTTCTTCTCCCAGTGATGATGCTACCGATGTATTTACTAATCCCAGGATTAAGAGAGTTAACGAAGATTAAATTAAAGAAGGAGGGACTTAGTCATGCTGAAAATGGGCAATAAGTTCCTTACTCGTGAGGAAATCAAACGTTATTTTGGTAGTTTACATCAGGTGGCAGGATTAAAGCGTTTTGTTTATCAGGAGGGCAAGGCTGATGGCGTAGAAGCAGTGGAATGTCGGATGGAGTAGGGCGGCTTTAGTTAATTCTGAAAAGAATTTAGGTATATATATTTACTATGATAGCCGTTATCTGCCTCATTTTATTCGATGGAAATTTTTGGAAATGGGTAATTATGTGACTGGATTAGAGCCCTCAAATTGCTTGTTAGAAGGACGTTCTAAAGAAAGAAAACAGAGAAGCCTGGTTTATCTAGAACCCGGTGAAAAGCAGGTCATTCAGTTAGAAATAGGATTATTGATTTCCAGTGAAGATCTACAGCAAGAAATCAAGAACGTTGAAAATTTGTAGCGATATTTACTTATGGTTTTTCTCAAGTATTTATGCTTTTTTAAATATTAGTGCAAAGGAGTAGAGAATTATAAAAAAGTGTTTTATAATTATAGCAGCATACCAGTAGTTGCAGATGATATTACTGAAAATTGCAATCACAAAACTGATGAAGACAGATTAAAGCTGAAAAGGAGGTGGAAAGAAAAAAACAAAGTGTAATCCTATATTAGATTTAAAATTGTGCCAGATGTTAAATTTTTAAGTTGAGGAGGAAAAGAATAATGAAAAAGCTCACTATTCATTTAATGATCGTATCTTTACTTATCTTATTTGTGACTATGACCTGTGCTGCACAACTTAGATTTGCCTTTATGCCCGGTATTGCAGATCCCTTTTACTTTACCATGGAAAAAGGAGCTCAAGCCAAAGCTGAGGAGTTGGATGTAGAATTGCTAATTGGAGAGTATCCCAAAGCCTGGGGGCCGGAATATCAGGTTCCTATCTTGAAAGCCTTAGTAGCGAGAGGCGATATTGATCTGCTCTTTACTGCACCTACATCTACCGAGGCACTGATTCCGGTTTTGAAAGAAATTCATGACAGTGGTATTCCGGTGATTACCGTTGATACCTATCTTGGAGATGGTGATTACACAAAACCGAGTGATTATGATTTTCCGCTTTCCTTTATCGGGACAGACAACTTTTTAGGAGGTCAAGTTGTCGCCGGACAATTAGCTATAATGTTAGGTGGTAAGGGGAAGGTCTTTTTAGAAAACACTAATCCGGATACTTCCAGTGTTATGAACCGGGAGCTTGGATTCAGGGCAGGGCTTAAGATTTTCCCGGAGATGGAACTAGTTGGGGTAGAATATTGTCTGGATGTTCAGGAAACTGCTGCAGCACAGGTTAGCGCAGCTTTGCAGAGACACCCCGATCTGGCAGCAGTATTCGGAGTCAATGTCTTCAGTGCTCAGGGAGCGTATCAGGCAGTGATTGGTGCTGGCTTAGAAGGGGCTGTCAAAATTGCTACCTGGGATGCCACAGAAACGTTGATTGAGGCATTAAAAAGAGGTGAGGTAGATTTAATTTTAGCCCAAATGCCTGCTCAGATGGGTGCTCTTTGCGTGGAATGGGGGGTTAAATACCTTAAGGAAGGTGCAGAAATTCCTAAAAAAGTGACACCAGGATTCTTTGTCTTTAACCAGGAAAATGTCAATGATCCGGAAGCCCAGCAATATGTCTATAAATAAACTATATTGTTATTAATGATTCCGGGTAAAGTTGAAGACTAAAAAGCGACAGAGGGCAATAACCTCTGTCGCTTTAATTAAAAGGGTAGATATTCAATGGCTAATGTAAAATTGTCCTATGATAGAATTGCTAATAATTGCCAAGATGGTACTAGAAGTCAAATAATTCATTATATAGGTCGTAGTTGGTCTTTTTTCTTTTTAATTTTTCTATTATTTTTATTTAGCCTTCTGGGAGAAAAATTTTTTAGTGTTAACAATTTTAACAGTCTGATATTAGGCGTCAGTTCTCTTCTATTGTTAGCTGCAGGAGAAACCTTTGTTATTATTAGTGGTGGTATAGATCTATCAATTGGTTTTGTGATGGGTTTTGCCTGTGTCAGTACAGCAATTGTTATGCGTGATATGAATGCTGCCGGCTATGCTCCTTTTATAGGTATGTTGATAGGTTCTCTGGTAGGATTATTGCTGGGTTCAATACCTGGTTTGGTTAACGGTTTTTTGGTTGCTCGTTTACGTGTACCACCCTTTATTGCTACTCTGGGAATGTGGGGCATTGCCAACGGTCTAGCCTGGCGTCTTTGCGAGGGTTTCCCAATCGGATTTTTACCCTTACAGGTTAGGGATTTTGGGAATGCCTTCTTGGCTTATTTTTCCCAAAAAGAAGGATTTTCCATATTGATTAAACCAGAATTGACCGATAGGGCAGATATATTAAGTTTAATTAAAATAATACCTATACCTATTCTCATCATTCTCTTAGTACTTATATTATTTTCTTTTATTCTTTCTCATACACGATTCGGCCAGCATACCTATGCCATTGGCGATGAAGTTAATGCCGCAATAAGGGCTGGAATTAATGTTCCCTGGCATCTTATTAAAATATATCTTATATCATCTTTCCTTGCTTCCTGTGCAGGAGTGTTGCTGGTTTATAAATTACATATGGGTGTGCATACCCAGTATACTTCCAGTTATGAATTATTTGCAGTTGCTGCAGTGATTATCGGTGGTGCCAGTCTAACTGGCGGCAAGGGAAGTATCTGGGGTACAACCGTTGGAGTCCTGATAATAGGAACTCTGAATAATGGATTAATGATGATGGGTTTACCAATTTTTTATCGTTATATTGCTATTGGTGTTATCTTGATTATTGTTGTTCTGATAGATCAATTTTTTCCGGAGCTGGTGCATAAAGAATGATTGAACAAGGTAAATTAAAAGAAACAGGGATGAGTATATTAAGAAGATGGATTTTAATTTTCCTGGCTGTTGAAGTTATCTATTTCAGCCTGGTAGGGACTAATTATTTTAGCTTGCAAAATATCCAGGAAATATTTATGGCTTCAACGACTATTCTTTTGCTTGCTGCCGGACAAACCTTTGTCATTGTTACCGGGGGTATTGACCTATCAGTAGGTTTTATGGTGGGATTCAGTTCAGTTATTTCGGCCAAAGTGATGGTTGAATTATGGGGAGCTGGTTTTTCACAAGAATTGGCTATTACTATTGGCATTCTAAGTGCTTTGCTGGTCGGGTTAATTCCCGGTTTTATTAATGGATTTTTAGTGGCTAGATTAAGGGTACCTCCCTTTATTGCTACTTTTGGGATGTATGGTATTGCCTATGGTGTTGCTGAGATTATTTGCGGAAATATACCTATACATAACTTGCCTACCAAGGTAGGCTCTATCGGGCATGGATATCTCTTTTACTGGTTGCCCCAAAAAGTCTTTAGTTTTTTGATTAAACCCGAAAA
>CAYSAA010000046.1:0-2464 GCA_964428905.1 uncultured Atribacterota bacterium | reverse complement strand
GAAAGTTATTGCCATGTCTTGTTGGGATGCCAAGGATAATAAAGCTTATACTTATAGTTGCGAGCAGGGAATTGATCCCAAAGATTTATTTGCTCCAGGAACTTTAGACAAATTTGGGACGATTAATCCACAAAAGGCTAAATCTTTTGGTTGGATTCAGGAAGATGCGGATGCCTGGTTGCAAAAATCGGTAACGGTATTGATACCGGCAGCATTAGGTTCAGCCGTTCATGGTGACAATGTAAACAAAATTGATTTTGATAGTGTGAAGATATATGCTGAAGCAGCTAATACACCAACTACGCCGGAAGCAGATAAGGTTATAAAAGAAAAGAATGTTTACCTTATTCCGGATTTTCTGTGTAATGCTGGTGGGGTCACCGTTTCTTATTTTGAGCAGGTACAGAATAACATGAACTATTATTGGCCTAAGGATGAAGTTTTGCAAAAACTGGAAAAAATAATGACTGACGCATTTAATGATGTAGCTGATTTAGCCGAAAAGGAAAAATTATATCCACGAGACGCAGCTTATGTTATTGCCGTCAGACGGGTAGCCTATGCCGTAGAAGGCAGAGGATGGGTGAGAACTAAAAAGTAGATTGATACTTCTAAAATTTATTAAATGGAAAGCTCAAATAGTAAATTGATAATCTACCTTGATAGAGGTTTATTTGGATAATATGAAAGTAGTTGCCCTGGTAGGGGAAAGCGGTACCGGCAAGAGCCACAAAGCCTTGTTGGTTGCTCATAAAGAAAATATTGAATATATCATTGATGATGGTTTATTAATCAAAAAAGATAAAATATTAGCTGGTCTCTCGGCAAAAAGGGAATCCAACAGGATTCAGGCTATTAGAAGGGCTATATTTTTAGATAAAGAACAAGCACAGTCTGTTCGAGAAATTATTAGGCATGAAAAACCAAAGAAGATTATGGTTCTGGGGACTTCAAAAGGTATGGTTGATAAAATCGTTCAGACCCTGAATCTTCCATCTGTGAGTCAAATGTTTTTTATAGAGGATGTTTCCAGCGAAAAGGAAATTCAGGTTGCCAGAGCCAGTCGGTCACGAGAGGGTACCCATATTATTCCTTTACCAGGGATTGAGGTGCAGAGAAAATTTCCCATCAATTTGGTAGAGTCTTTAGAGATTTTCTACCGGAAAAGATATGGAAACCGCAAGATTGGAGAAAGAACGGTTGTTAGGCCACCTTTTAGTTATTTCGGTAAACTATTTATATCTGAGAATGCCATTCTGGATGTCATCTTTTTTACGATTAAAGACTTTAAGGATGTGATCAGAGTTGGAAAAACGAGAATTAATATTACTGAGGAAGGTATTTTAATACAGATGAATCTTATTTTACGATATGGGAAAAATATACCCAATATCGTTAGAAAGATTCAGGAAATTTTAAAAAAAGAATTGGATTATATTACCGGTATTAATATCATTAAAATTGATGTGTTAGTGGAAGATCTTATTATGGAAAAGTCCAAGGTAAACAAAACATAGCGTTCATAATTTGGATTCATATTATTTATATAAAAAAGAAGTAGGGAGGTTTGATCAGGTTGGACCATAAAGATAAAAAAAGAATAGAAGAAGCTAAAATTAGATGGGAAAATAAATCATTAACCAAGGTTTTAAGTCAATTTACAGAGAGAAAAGAACGATTTGTAACGGGTTCAAATAAAGAAGTCAAAAGATTGTATGATCCATTGGATTTAGAAGGTTTTGATTATCTGAATGATTTAGGTTTTCCGGGAGATTATCCTTATACCAGGGGTGTTCAGTCTACCATGTACCGGGGTAGATTATGGACTATGAGGCAGTATGCTGGCTTTGGAGATGCCGAGGAGTCAAACAAAAGGTATAAATATCTGCTGAAAAATGGTCAAACGGGCTTAAGTATTGCTTTTGATCTACCCACTCAAATCGGCTATGATTCTGATTATTCCATGTCCCACGGGGAAGTAGGTAAAGTCGGAGTTGCTATTGATTCTTTAAAAGATATGGAAATATTATTTGAAGGGATTCCACTTGAAAAAGTAAGCACCTCCATGACCATTAATGCTCCGGCAGCTGTTTTGTTGGCCATGTACATAGCAGTGGCTGAAAAACAGGGTGTTTCTGCAGAAAAGCTAAATGGTACAATTCAAAATGACATTCTAAAAGAGTATATTGCCCGAGGGACTTATATTTTTCCTCCAGTACCATCAATGAGGTTGATTACAGATATTTTTGACTATTGCTCCAAAGAGTTACCTAGATGGAACTCTATCAGTATCAGTGGATATCATATCAGAGAAGCGGGAGCAACTGCGGTACAAGAAATTGCCTTTACCCTGGCTAATGGTATAGCCTATGTTGATGCAGCTGTAAAAAAGGGTTTGGATATTGACAAGTTTGCACCAAGGCTATCGTTTTTCTTTAATGCACATAATGATTTGTTCGAAGAG
>CAYSAA010000045.1:0-14199 GCA_964428905.1 uncultured Atribacterota bacterium | reverse complement strand
CCCAGAAATGAAGCCAGTAACAATGCGATAAAGATGGGTACACCAATTAATAATAAGACCAAAAATGATATAGCCATCAGGATACTCATTTTTTCATCTCCAATTTTTTCTTATCCTCACTTTGATGATTCACACCAACGATTTCAACAAAGATATACTGTACCAGAAATAATCCCATTCCGATGGGGATTGACATAAGGGGAATGGCCTTGGGGATGCCCAAGGCTAAGGTTCGAAATCGCCAGGCATTATTGACATAGTTTATCCCCAGATAGGTCATATAGGCAATGATGCCTATAATCATTAAATGGCAAAGGATGATAATCACTTTGCGGATTATTGCAGGCAAATAGTCCAGGAAGATAGTGATTTTTACATGATCTCCAAAACTGATTGCCGCTACCGAACCAAACATAACCGAATAAATTAAGGTAAATCGAGCCACTTCTTCGGTCCAAACAAGTGAATCTTTTAAAAAATAACGGAAAAAGATAGATATTAAAATATCTGAAATATTAACAACAAGAAATACCCCAGCAATAAACATGCTGAGGTATTTTATCCAATTTGATAGTCGCTTGACTAATTGAAGGGCTCCCGAACTATCTATTTTGCTGAGCCTCCATATTGGCTATCCTGGCACTTTCAAGGGCCTTATCCACATAGCTTGGGTCTACTTTTTCTTCTATCCATTTTACATATTCAGGCTGTCCAATATCCTGGAATTGCTTCATTTCTTCTGCATTGGGATAGTAAACCTCCATACCGTTTTCTTCCAGGAAACGAACCCTTTCATCAACTTGAGCTTCTACACTGATTCTATTCCTGATATTGGCTGCTTTCGCCGCCTGGGTAATGACGTACTGATCTTCTTTCGACAAAGAATTCAACCAGTCTGCACTGACGGTCAGCCACTGGCAGGAATACTGGATGTTCGCCATGGTAACATAATCCTGTACTTCATAAAGACTGCCTGAAATGATATAGGTGGGAGGATTCATCTGGCCTTCCACCACACCCGTTTGCAGGGCAATATATAATTCAGTCCAGGGAATCGGGGTACCGCTGGCACCAAATGCTTTAAATAAGGCAATTTGTCCCGGATCCATCCCCCTGAACTTCATACCTTCAAAATCAGATGGGGATTTTATCGCTTTTTTATTGTTAGTGAAAGCGATAAAACCACCTTCTTCCACGGCTTCCAATAAAGCAACCCCGGTGTTCTCTTCAAATTCCTTTTGAGTCATTTTCCAATATTCACTGTCATCGAAAAAGATATGAGCTGCTTCAAAACTTACAAACATGAATGGAATAGTAGCTGCATAGATCTCCGGATATACAGAAACCATGCCTGCATTAGAAGCTATATTAATCTCAGTTGAACCGCTCATCGTCTGTTCCATTCGCTGTTCTTCATCCCCCAATTGACTGTCTGAGTATAGTGTAATGGTAATTCTTCCATTGGTGCCCATTTCAACAAAATCCTTGAAATTAACCGCATATTCATGTACAGCATTTGTTTCTACATTTGCCGGTCCGTTGTAGGACATCTTTACATTCACGGCTTCCTGCGCACTCCCGATACCGGTAAAGGAAAATACAAAAAGTGACAAAACAAGTAAGAAAACAATTTTCTTTGACATAAATCATAACCTCCTTTTAAATTTTCTAATTTTATGGAAATATCTTAAAAGCCACTTGTAATTGTTCGCTTATGATAATGATGGATATAAATTCTGCAATCGTTCAAAATCAGTAAATACTCTTTTTGAGTTTAGCATGTACACCAAGGCCTGTCAATTGTCATTTTTCCGTTCTATGTTCGTCCGTCTGAGTTACTATTTTGGTGGTACTTTTTCAAAAACCAGTAAATATCGCACCCGGTCTATAATTCAACTTCTACCATCATGATTTCTTCTCTATTATCAGAATCACTAATCAACATAAAACCTTTCTGGGGCTGGAGTTCCTTAAAATTCTTTACAAAACCATCCTCTCCTCCGGTTATAATACTGGATTGACCGTAAAAACTCAGATTAAAAAATTCTCCATTCATCATTGGGTTTATGGCATATTTAAAATAGTTCAATTGATAGGTGTATTGATAACTGCCTGTTAGCCAATCTTCCTGCTGTTCTTTGTCCCAGGGTTTGGGATTAGCAGAGGGTTGAATAAGAATATCAGCCTGCTGTTCTCTCAGTTTACCGATTACATCTTCTTTAAAACCATCCAGGCAAATTGCAATCCCCAGTCTTCCCACATCTGTGGGGAACACCTTAATATCTTCTATCTTACCGGGAGTTAAATGCAACCCTTCTTCTTGTTCTAACTCTAACAGATGTACTTTATCCTGATAACCAATGACTTTTCCATCCGGACCAAAAAGATAGGAAGAATTATATATTTCAGGGCCCAGTGGCTCTTCCTGATAAAGGGCTTGACCATTATTAAATTGATAATGAGGCAATGGTACTGAGCCTGCCACGATATACACCTGATATTTTTTTGCCAGCATACTGAATGTTTCAAAATAGGTCCCCGCGATAATCCTATGATGGTGATAATACAAAGCCGGAACCCATGATATGCTGTATTTCAACCTTTGCCATAAAACTGGGAAGAAGTATTTCATGGTCATTTTCTTAATTGCTTCTTCAATCGTTTCGACAGAATTGAGTGTCGCTTCATTACCCTGGGCAATTAACATTAATCCGACATCTTCAGGAAAGACCACCAGAGCAGGAATTTCCGGAGTAATTTTGTCAGCTACTTGTCCCATCAAATTCTTGATTTTTTCTTCATAACGCTCTCGGGAATGAAAATCATTGAGTTCAAGTTTCATCTGTATGGCAACCAGTTGAATTTTTCCTGCAGAAACATTACAGGAAAAAGAAACTATGAAAAGAATAGTGAGTATAATATATAAATAAATTTTTTCAGCAACAAGCATTTTATGAAACCTCCTGATATATAATTTCAAAAACCACAAAGTTGCTTTAGACATATATTTTTATTTTGGCATAAAGAAAGGCATTTGACTACCCATAATTTTATAATTTTGGGGTCAGTTCTTGAAATATCACATTTTACTTTTCCTTTAGACTTCTTTTTTTAGAAAATAACCATCTGCCTATTTAATAAACTTAATATATGGTGTCAGCAAACATTGATACAGTTACGGGGGGTATTGATATGTTGCCTAAAATAGTCATGATTATATTTGGCATAGAGGGAACATAAAAAGAGATTTAGTTGCTTAATGAAGGGAATATTAAGCACGGGCTTTATTGACTTCTGATTGTAAGATTCAATCAGGAACGGACCAGGATTTTCTTTTTTCGGGCTTTTACAACTAACGACCTTCTTTTACCGGATTTTTTTCGGAAGATACCTAAAATTTTCTCGGCTTCTTTAAAAGGTACGTTTATAAAGGAAAAGTCATTGTATACCTCCACCTGATCAATAGTGGACTTTCTAACACCTGTATTTTCAAAAATAAACTTGACCAGTTTCCCCGGGCTTATCTTATCTTTCTTGCCTAATGCCACAAAGAGTCTAGTCCTGCCTTCCATCTCTATTCCTCTATTTTTAGCTGGTAAATCCTTAATTTCATTATATAAAGAGGGGTTAAGTTTATTATCAAAACTGTAATTGAGTATCTTTGCAAGCACCTCAGTAATATTATTATTTTCAAGAAGTTTTTTCGCCCAATTATAATAGGTACTGTCTATTTCCTCGCTGCTCATAGCAGCAATTTCTTCATTAATCTTCCTTTCTTTTGCTTTGATGATATCTTTAATCCTGGGTACTTTGAACTTCTTGATATCCGTCTTTGCTTTGCGCTGAATAAACATCAGCTTCTGGTATTCACTGGGTGTAATAAAGGTAATGGCTGTCCCCTCTTTGCCTGCCCTTCCCGTACGTCCTATCCTGTGCACATATCCTTCAGGGTCATGTGGAAGAGCATAATTAATCACGTGGGTCATATTGTAAACATCCAAACCGCGTGCAGCCACATCCGTTGCTACCAATATATTAATCATCTTTTTCTTGAACTTATCCAGAGTTTTTTCTCTCTGGGCTTGTGATATATCACCATGAATAAAGCCTGCATCATAGCCTCTTTCCATAAGGTGGCTGACAACATCATCAACATCATTTTTGGTCCTGCAAAAGACCAGCCCGTAAAAATCTTCTTCCATATCAATAATTCTGCACAATGCTTCAAATTTGTCAGAAGCTTGTACTTCATAGTAGATCTGTTCGGTAAGGCTCACAGTAGGCTGTTGTTTTTCAACAGTAATGAATTCATAACCAGCCATATATTTACCAGCCAGTGTCTTGATCCTGACAGGGATAGTGGCCGAAAAAAGTAGAGTTCTCTTCCCGGGATTGGTATGCTTCATGATCTCTTCCATGTCCTCAATAAATCCCATATTAAGCATTTCATCAGCTTCATCTAGGATTAAATATTCAATGTCCCTGAGGTTAAGAGTTTTTCTATGGATATGGTCAATAATCCTTCCAGGAGTCCCTACCACAATATGAACTCCTTTTTTAAGACGCCTAAACTGCTGATCAATCGATTGGCCTCCATAAACAGGAATAATCTGGATACCGGAATTGCCTTTTAATGAATTAATCTCTTCTGAAACCTGTATGGCAAGCTCTCTGGTAGGTGTAATAATAAGTGCCTGCACACTTCTGTCATTTGGATCTATCATTTCTATCAGAGGCAATCCGAAGGCGGCTGTTTTACCAGTACCTGTCTGAGCCTGTACAATAATATTGGTATTATCCCGCAACATGACGGGAATGGTTAAAGTCTGAATGGGTGTTGGCTCTTCAAAGCCTTTTTTTGAGATAGCATCCAGGACCTTTTCAGAAAGGCCGAGCTGTTTAAACTTAAATATATCTGTCATTTTCTCTCCTAAAGTCAATAAATAATCAATTTTGCTGCTTATATTTTTGAATGATAAGAATTGGAAATACAGCACTTAACGTTCCGGATATTCCGAAGTTGCCGGATTAAGAGCGGGCAATTTAGGTAAATCGAATCGCAAAAGAGGTATTCTTTGTTTACTTATACGCACTCAACATAAAATACAACTTATTTTACCACATATGTCAATGGTAAATATCGCACCCGCATAGCGGGTGGCTTTTTTAACCATTACCACCATTAAAGAAGGTTGTTTTTATGGTTAAGTAAAATACATTTTGCAATTTTTTGAATAATTTTATTAAATATATTGAAATATATATTGACATTATTAATATTATATATATAATAATAGATAATAAAATTAATAAATTACATATTTATGTAAATATATTTAAAATAAAGGAGGTAAATAGCTTTGCCTAACATTCCCACAAATTGTCCGGCATGCGGCGCAAGGATGAATATTACTGAATTAAAATGTATCAAATGTAACACCACGGTGCAGGGAAACTTCCCTATTAACAAACTCATATCTCTACCAGTAGAAGACCGTGAATTTCTCATGACCTTTCTTCGTTCCCGGGGAAATATCAAGGAAGTCCAGGAGAGAATGGGGATATCTTACCCCACTGTAAAGAATAAACTGGACAAACTGCTTGCTACTCTGGGATTGTATGACGAAATGAAAAAACCCAATCACGCTGAATTATTAAACGCCCTTAATGCTGGAGAAATCTCGGCAGAAGAAGCAATCAATCTGCTGAAAGAAAATCAATCTTAATGATTAAAAATGAGGAGAGTAAATGTAATGAAAGAAGAAATTAAACAGGTATTAGATATGTTAAAAGAAGGGAAAATAACGAATGATGAAGCAACCAATCTGATTGATGCCCTGAAATCAACAGAAAAAGATCAGGAACAGATTTCTACCGGGAAACAAAAAAGATTTATCAAAATCAATGTAACCAGGAACAATAAACCAAAAGTTAACATTAAGGTTCCTTTCAGTCTGGTTAAATGGGGAATGAATATTGCCAGCAAGATGGGAAAAGATACTGTGAAAATCGGGGAAGAAGAGATTCCCTTTGATATGGAAGAACTCAACAAAGCCATGAATGACCCTGAATTTTCCGGTAAAATTTGTGATGTACATGATGAAGAAAAAGGCGAACACGTAGAAATTGAGATTGTATAAAAATAAGGGGATGGGTCCATGTTTACAATTGGACCCATCCCCTTATTTTTTGTTATTTGTTTCACGTTTTTAGATTTTAGATGTACTAATGACTATATCTTGAATCTTTTACTGTATACTGAAATTTGATAATTTCCATAATTTTATTCATACCTTATACGCTACGTTATATCTCATTTACTAAATGCTAAATACTAACGACTATATACTATTTTTATTCTCCACTATTTTGTGTTAGCCCGGATAACACCGACACCCTCACAATAATCCCCAATAGCTTTTGATTCTCATCAATCACCGCAATGGGATATTTGCTTTCAATAGCCTTGGGAATCAGATCCTGTACATATGTCTCTTGGTCTGTGGTAAAATAATCTTTTTTTATAACATCCAATAACTGCTTCTTCATTTTAACAGCCTCAACAGCATCATCAATAGTGACAATTCCTTTCAGTTTTCGCTTTTCTCCGACCACGAAAACACTGGATATGCCGTTCGATTCCATTTCCTGGATAGCAACTTTGACCCCATGTTTCTGAGTAACCAGAGCGCCAGGCTTAAACATGATATGCTTAGCCTGAAGTACCCTGGAACGATCAATATCACGCACGAAATCTTCGATATAGGCATTGGAGGGGTTATTCAGAATGTCTTCCGGTTCCCCAATTTGTACAATCTCGGCATCTTTCATAACCGCTACCCGATCACCTAACTTAAAAGCCTCATTGACGTCATGAGTAATAAAAACGATGGTTTTCTTTAATTTAGACTGGATATCCAGGAGTTCTAGCTGCATATCCCTTCGAATCAGGGGATCTAAAGCACTGAATGGCTCATCCATTAATAATATATCAGGGTCATTGGCTAGAGCACGGGCTAATCCGACCCGCTGCTGCATTCCACCACTTAACTCAGTGATATATTTATCTTTCCATCCGGATAATCCTACGCTTTCAATTGTCTCCTCGGCAATTTTTTTTCTCTCTTCCGAAGCCATCCCCCTGACTTCTAAGCCATATTCTACATTACCCAGAACAGTACGGTGGTTCAGTAATCCAAAATTCTGAAATACCATGGTTGCTTTCTTCTGTCTGAATTCTCGTAACTGATGGTGGTTGAACTTAACTATGTTTTCATCATCCACATAAATTGCACCAGAGGTTGGTTCGTTTAACATATTTAAGCATCGAATAAGTGTGGACTTACCGCTTCCGGAAAGACCCATAATGACAAATACCTCACCTTCATTAACACAGAAGGTAGCATCTTTGACACCAATTGTATGTCCGGTTTCTTTTAATATTTGATCCTTGGAATGTTTCTTCTGTAGTCTTTTGAGCATCTCTTGGGGTCTTTTTCCAAATATTTTTGTTAGTTCCTCTACCTTAATCTTTACGCTCATCCAACGCTCCTTTGATCTTTACATTAAAATTATCATTACAGTCTTTATATTATTTAGGGAATTTATATTTGTTAGCAATTCCTTGAGTGATTCTGTCAATGGTGATGGCTAAAATAACAATGCTGATTCCAGCTTCAAAGCCCATTCCAATATCAATCCGGTTAATTGCTTGCAAGACATTTAATCCTAACCCTCTGGCTCCGATCATGGAAGAAATAACCACCATCGCCATGGCCATCATGGTAGTCTGATTAATACCCATCATAATGGTGGGGAAGGCCTGGGGTAATTCGATTTTGGTCAATATTTGCCAGGTTGTGGAGCCAAAGGCATGACCGGCTTCCACCATTTCTTTGGAAACACCTTGTATAGCCAAAGTAGTTAATCGAATTGCTGGAGGAGTAGAATAGATAACCGTGGCAAAAACAGCAGGCACACTTCCCAAACCAAATAACATGATAGCCGGTATCAGATAAACAAAGCTGGGCATGGTCTGCATGGCATCCAGAACAGGCCTTATAAAAATTTCTACTCGTTCATTGTATGCCACTATAATTCCCAATGGTACACCAATTATACAGGCAATAACTACTGAAACCAGGACTACTGATAATGTTAACATCATTTCATCCCATAATCCCATAATTCCGATTGCAAAAATTAGGGTTGAAAATGTCAATCCTGATTTCCAGTTTCTTATTTTCCAGCCTAAAATAAATACGGCTATAAGGACAATCGGCCAGGGAATCCAGAGAAAAAAAGCTCTAGTTTGCAGTAAAAACCATAATATTCCATCCTTGATAGCATCAAAGAATAAGGCATAATTTTGAACCAGCCATCTGACAAAATCTCCTACATGTTTTCCTAAATTAAGTTGCCATGCTTCCGGGAAATCGAAAAACATATTGCTCATATTAAGCCAATGTTGCCTGCTCTAATCTATTACCATAAAGCAGGCAACCTTCCTTTCTACATTTTTGTATGGTAAATAATGTATCGATTTATTTAATTTATGTTAGCATACAAATTCAAATACTGTACGTAACATCATTCTACAAAATACTTATAGAATTAGAGAGAATCTTTCACTTTTTCAACCACATCTTCGGGGACCCACTCGGTCCAGACATCTTCCCTGTTCTTTAAAAACCATACTGCTGCTTCTTTTTCGTCAGTTTCATTTTCCTTCATATAAGCAAGGGCTTCATTGGTTAGCTGTTCGGTGGTACGGTATTTGCTCAAGAATTCTGCCAATTCCGGGGCTCTCTCAGAAAATTCTGCATTTGCCGCAATGGCGATTGGCATGGCTTCAAATTCACAGGCATATCCGTTGTTCCACAATTCTTCACTATAAGGCTCATCTTCCAGTAAAGTCATATCCAGCCCACCCATTATCCAGGTCGGTTCCCAGTAATAGGCAACGATGGGTTCTCCTCTTTCATAAGCTGACACAATTGCTGCAGCTAAAGCGGTATCCGAACCGGGGCTAAAGTAATTATAGCATTCATCAAGGCCGTAGGTCTCCACCTTGGTACGCATAATTTCATCAACTTTCCAGCCAGGTATAGCACCATAGACTCTTCCCTTGGAGGGATCTTCTTCATCTTCGAAAACCTGCCAGTAATCTTTCAGATCTTTAACGGTTTTCAATCCAGGAGCCATGGGCTCTATGTTTCGTTCCGCATCCCCTTCCATGACATAGGACGGTACATACAATCCCTGGGTATTACCATCAAAATTAACACCCAGCTCCACGACATCGCCGGATTCCAGGGCTTCATTGTAGATATCAGCAATATTGCTGGTCCACATCTCCATTTCCACATCAATATCGCCCCGACTGAGTCCCATCAATGTTACGGGCGTTGAACCGGAAACCATATCCATGGAATAACCGTAACCCTCTTCCATAATAATCCCGGCCACATAACTGTGAAAACGGATACTTTCCCATCCGGCATCAGCGAAAACAACTGTTTCTTGTGCCACAACATTTACACCCAAACTTAACATAACGACAGCGATAACCAACATGGTCATCAGAGAACTTAAACTATGTTTCTTCAAAATAAAATCCCCTTCCTTATTTTTTTTATTAGCATTTTTGACATCAATTTTATGAACTAACTAATCAAACAGAATACTAAGCTATTCACCTTTTCTTTAACTTATTTTCCAAAGTTATATTTCTAAATAAATAGATCATTTTAATATATTTTTATTTCTTTACAAAATCTTTAGACCTATAATTATCATAGAATATGTTGACATGGATTTTCCAAAACACTGAAGCGACTAAATAAGATATTTAGTTAGCTAATATGAAGTCTACATAATAATAAAATAAAAGAGATTAGCTTGTCTATTCTTTTGTTTTATTAGTTCATTTAATTAATTATTATTTTCTTATTATATCGAATATTCCCAGAATGTCAAATTTTGTGGGTTTTTAAATTTATGCAGGAAATAACATTCCTCTTATTGTTATCCCTTAAAAACAACTAAGATTACTTAGTATTCTATGAATATGAAAGAAGAATTCTGGGGATAGACCTGAACATCCTGTTCCAAATGGGACAATGAAGTATCAATATATAGATAAATTTCATTCAGGGTAATTCGGCTGTCCATATTGCGATCAGCCGGGGCCGGGAAATTAAAATTATTATAACCACAACCCCCACAAAGAGAAGCTGAGAAATAGGCAAAAGGATTAT
Organism: uncultured Atribacterota bacterium; assembly: GCA_964428905.1. Lineage (GTDB taxonomy): Bacteria > Atribacterota > Phoenicimicrobiia > Phoenicimicrobiales > Stramentimicrobiaceae > CAYSAA01. Next base: position 3,940 of record CAYSAA010000045.1, on the reverse strand, counting down.
CGTCAATAGGATGGTTAAGTGTTTCCCAGCATTGTTGATCTCCGGATGCAGAAACAATTACCTTAAATTCTCCGGAAGCAAGATTCCCTTTTGCTAAAAGCGTGTCATGCAGGGCAAATGATTCCAGTATATTTTCATTGAATTGTCTCAGGTTGTCATTACCTGGTATTCCCCGAGAAAATAATTCCTTGCCAATAAATCCACCAGAATGACAGGAATCAAGTATTACTACTTTTGTCCCGGGGATATTCCTAAGAGCTAATGCCAATTCGTCAACTGTGATATCTTTTGAAGCATTCTCAGCCAGGGCATCATAAGGCAATATGGTACTGGTTTCTCCGTCACTATATCCATGTCCCGAAAAATAGAAATAAGAAATATCATTGTTATCAACCCCTGAAAAAGATGAGGCAATTGAATTCATGATATTTGAGCGTGTGGCCTGTTCGCCAATGAGCGAATTGATAGTGGTAAAAATAAATTGATTATCACCAAAACGAGAATTTTCAAAAACCTGATGCATCCTTTCCACATCGAAAGACGGTGCTCTGAGGTCCTGGATAAGCGGATCAAGATATTCATCAACACCGATGCATAAAGCCCGGTAATCTATCACAGGAATCACATTGACCTGGATTGTATCACTTACCGTCACATCCCCGGCGGAATAATATACTGTAACCTGAGTTGTACCGGGAGATAAAGCAGTAATCATTCCGTTGGTATTTACATCCACATTGCTGCTACTTGATAGGTATTCACACCAATCAGCAGGGATTTCTTCCTGGGAGGAATCCTGAAAATAAACGGTAATGGAGGAAATAGCTTGAGACTCACCGGGATATAAAGTTATACTATGGGGTAGAACTTCCAGATAATCTAACTGGGCTAATAGATCTATATGTATCGATGTTAACTGGTTCTGAAAGATAATTACAGACTCTTCCCGGCTTTTTGATAACTCTTCTAAAGTTAAACCAAGCAAATAAGAGCCGGGGGAAAGATGGGAAATAAGAGAGGGCGTAACTTTTCCTGAATAAGTACCATTTAGATAGATCGCTGCCCCTGAGGGATTACTGGTTACATAAAGTGAACCATGGGTAAAAAACAAGCACCCGGATATTAGGAAAGAAACAAGTAATAAAAGACCAAACCTAATGAAAAAGGATTTATTTCTTTTGAACATTTTTAACCTCTAATATGTGTAACTAATACCTGTAAACCAATCACAATCAAGATAATGCCTCCGGCCAGTTCGGCATATTTTTCCACCAGACAACCCAATATTTTTCCTATTTTAACTCCAGTCAGAGATAAAAGCAAAGTTATAATTCCGATAGTAATAATCACAGGTATAATATTCATCTCTAATATAGAAAAACTCACACCGGCAATAAAGGCATCAATACTGACGGCAATGGCCAGAAATAACAGTACTGGTATTTTGTTAAAATTGAGAGGTTTACATCTTTCCTTGCTCTGCAAAGACTCATAAATCATCTTTCCTCCAACGGCAAACAAGAGTGCAAAAGCAATCCAATGATCATAAATGGCAATATATTGGCTTAAACTTTCACCTAAACACCAGCCAAACCAGGGCATTATCATCTGAAAACCGGCAAAAAATAGAGCAATCTTGAGGGCATAAGAAAAGCTAACCTTAGGCGCAACAATACCTCCGGCAATAGAAACAGCAAAAGCATCCATTGCCAACCCAATTCCTAAAAATATTATAGCTAAAAACGACATCTCTTCTTCCTATAATGATAATTTTCGGATACGGTGATAGGTCCCAAGGGACCTGCCCCCAATTTAAATACCAAAAAACAAGATTAATAGCAATATAGATTATTAACCAAACTAAATATGACTATTCTGGTCTGAAAACTAACAACTGTAAACTGATAACCCTTTTACTGGCAATTACACCCACAGTACTTTGACTCAATACGCAATGTGCACGACGCAATACGAATTGTTAAAACATTTGACAACAAATATCTTATTTCTATATGATAACAAATAATACTAATTGATTTATTGAATCTTCCTACTATTTATTTGATGTTAATCTACCTATGATTTTATGAAAATTGAATAATATCAGGGAATAATAAGAAAAAAGAAATGAATAATACTGAATCAAAACAAAAATCTCAATTTACGCAAAAATTTAAGCCCAAAATTCCAAAAATAAGTCATATCTCGACATTTGACTTTTTCTTAGTTATTTTTTTAATTGCGCTGCTATACTATCTTGTTCAATATACTGACATGGATAAAATTCTTATTACCGCAGTGGTTGCCCTGGTAGGAATAGGCATTGAGATGTTTAGCCATATCTTTACTTATGCCTTGACACTCATCCAATCCATTCCCTATATAGGTCCCATGATTGCCAAGATTATCACCTGGCCAATTTTTGTTACCCTTAATGTAATGGCATATTTTGTCACTTTAGTAGTGATTCGTTTTAAGGGAATAGCAATGGTTAAAGATGCCCGAATTTTAACTACTGTTTTTTTAATTGGTCTATTGTTGGGATTTATTCTTGGAAGATTATTCTAGTTTAAAATTAATTGTTTGAAGATATTCTATCCCCTTATTCTGGATAAACATCCTCGCATTACCTAAGGCATTTTTAATCGCTATTGATTTAGATCTACCATGACATATAAAACATAAACCATTAACCCCTAATAATAGTGCACCACCATAAGTTTTGTAATCTCTTTGAATAGCATATTTATAAAGTTTCCCCTTTAACAGTCTAGTGGTTTCATCATCCGGCAACTTATCCAGAATCTCTGAGCTAAAATCAGTCATAAACATTTTCGCCAGTCCTTCTACCGACTTTAGGAAAATATTACCAATAAAACCATCACACACAATAACGTCTGCTAATCCTAAAAATACACCTCTGCCTTCAATATTCCCAATAAAATTAAGATCATCTCTTTTAGCAAGCAATTCATAGGTTTCTCTACTAACTCGATTTCCCTTACCCTTTTCTTCTCCAATATTTAATAATGCTATCTCAGGATTTTCAACTTGAAGTTCAGCTTTAGCATAGGCAGCACCCATTAGAGCAAAATGAAGCAAGTGTTTTGGTTTACAATCAACATTAGCCCCCATATCCAGAATAATTTTTTTCCCTTTCAAAGTAGGAATAATGGCTGCAATAGCAGGACGCTTGATATTATTAATACACCCCAGTTTAAAAAGGGCTGCTGCCATTATTGCACCACTATGACCTGCTGAGATAAAGGCATCCGTATCCCCTGCTTTTAATAAATCCATTCCCATCATAATGGGAGAATGTGTCTTTCTGCGCACTACCTCTGTGGGTAAATCATCATTTTCGACTCTATCAGGACAATCAATTACCTGAACTTTCGCAAGTTTAAAAGGATATTTTTTAAATCCTTCCTCAATTATCTTCTTTTCTCCTAATAGAGTAATTTTACAATCATGTTCCTGTAAAAAAATTGAGGCACCTTTTAAGGTTTCCTCAGGGCTGTAATCTCCACCCATAATATCCAGCGCTATATTCAAATATAATCCCTCCTTATTACCTGCTTATAATAACAGGTAAAATAATACTCGTAATTATATTATAATGATTGTAACATTGAATATCAAAAAAACAATGGTTTTTTGATAAGTCATTTTTTAATATATCTGCTACCCTTGGAATCAGAACATATAGGGGGCCTCCTCCAGGAAGGGCTTATCTGCATTTGTTATGTGAATTAAAAATTAAAACTGCACACTTTTTTACATGATTTAAAGTTTAAAAGTGCACACCCTGTAACTATAATCTAAAACAAAAAACATGAGAGGTTTTAGGTTATGGTTCAGATACACAAAAAATTTAACAATGACCAGGTCAAAGATCTATTGAAGCGCTATGTAGAGAATAAGATAGAGAGAAAATACC
>CAYSAA010000044.1:0-5184 GCA_964428905.1 uncultured Atribacterota bacterium | reverse complement strand
CAAGGTAGGCTCTATCGGGCATGGATATCTCTTTTACTGGTTGCCCCAAAAAGTCTTTAGTTTTTTGATTAAACCCGAAAACTTAACCCGTGAAGAATTGACAGAGCTTATTTATATTATTCCCAATGTCACGGTCATTACTTTTATTTTTATCGGGATATTTGCTTTTATTCTGGCAAAAACAAAATTTGGTCATCATACTTATGCTATCGGAGGAAATATTAATGCGGCAGAGAGAGCCGGTGTCAATGTAAAGGTACATTTGATAAAAGTATATATGATTTCCTCTTTCTTTGCCTCTCTGGCAGGAGTAATGTATGTCTTAAGATTTATTACTGGTCGGGCACCGGCTGGAAGTGCCCGTCTTTTGGATGCAGTAGTAGCGGTAGTTATCGGTGGAGCAAGTTTGTATGGGGGGAAGGGAACCATTGTGGGTACCGTTATTGGTGCTTTAATAATTGGAGCTTTAGAGGTCGGATTGGTTAATTTAACCATACCAACCTACAATTTACATATTGCAGTTGGTGGTATTTTAATCTTTGCCGTGCTTATTGATCAAATTTCCCCTGAGTATATTTACAAAGAAAAGGAAGTTAAATGAGGAGGTTATAATGGAACCCTTATTGGAAGTCAAAAATATAACCAAACGATTTGGTGGATTAGTTGCTGTTGACCGGGTCAATATGAAGATATTTCCCGGAGAAGTAATCGGAATTTTGGGTGATAATGGTGCCGGGAAATCAACTCTGATTAAAGTAATTTCAGGTGTTTATCGTGCTGATGCAGGTGAAATTTATTTTGATAATGAAAGGATTAAAATTAGCAACCCCATGGAAGCTCTTAGAATAGGCATTGAAACGATATATCAGGATTTAGCCCTTGCCGAGAATTTAAACGTTTATTCTAATATTTTTTTAGGACGAGAGAAGCTGAAGAAATTTTTAGGAGTGATTAATGTGCTGGATCATGATTACATGCTGATTGAATCAAAGAAAGTGTTAAATCGCCTGGATATTGAAATTGCTTCATTGAAAAATAAAATAATAAACTTATCCGGCGGACAGAGACAGGCAGTTGCCATTTCCCGTTCTATTTACTGGGATGCCAAGTTATTAATTATGGATGAACCAACAGCGGCACTGGGTGTAGTAGAGCAGGATAAAGTATTAAACCTGGTAAAGACGTTAAGCTCTCAAGGTGTTTCGGTAATCGTTATTAGCCATCAGATGCGAGATGTATTTTCAGTGGCATCACGTTTGGTGGTAATGCGCCGAGGTAAAAAAGTTGCTGAACGGATTACCCAAAAAACAACACAGGAAGAAGTAGTGGGGCTGATTGTGGGATCTATTGAGGCAGATAGTGAACAGGAAATTCAAGAGACTAAAGTACGAAAATAATTAAACTACATAAATTTAAGTATGTTATTTTCTACCGGAGTTAAATTTTATCAAAATTTTTTAAATTTCCCTATTGACATTTCAAAAATACATGTTAAAATTTTTATCAATTAAAATTTTACTAATTCAAATAACTTTTTCATTTTTAAACCTCCTAACTAAAATTACCCGGCTGATCCGCCGGGTAATTTTAATCTTAAAGGTTTTTCGAGATGATTCCCAAAAAAACTGTAACCAGGTTAGGATCGAATTGGCTCCCTGCATTTTTCTTGATTTCTTCCAGTGCTTCTTGTCGATTTATTACTTTTTTATAAGTCCTTTTAGATTGCATGGTATCATAAGCATCAATAATAGAAATGACTCTGGAAAGCAAGGGAATTTCTTCACCCTTCAAACCTGCCGGATATCCGGATCCATCCCATCTTTCATGATGGTATAAAATTTCCTTACAGATCGAAGAAAAGTCAGGAATGTTTTTCGCAATGTAATAACCGATCTGGCAATGATTTTTCATCTTTTCCCATTCTGTATATGTAAGTTGTTCTGCTTTGAATAGAATATCCTCCGGTATGCCAATTTTACCGATATCGTGTAACAAAGCCAGCAGTCGAAGACGGTGTAAATCATAATGATTCAAATGAATTTTTTTGCCCACCATAAATGCCAATTCTTCCATACAATGAAGAGAATCTTTGGTATGCGGATCCCGCTCAGATAATATAGAAAGGAAGGCATTTAGAAGATTTTTTTCTCGACTTTTGGTGTTCAAGAGTTTATTTTGATACATTTTACGGTCAGCTTCTCGAATGATTTCTTCAGCGCTGGGCAAAGAGCCATTTTGTGAAGCATATCCGATAGAAATATTGGGATTGAGATAGGCTGGTTTAAAGCGATTTTTTTGACAATTGTTATTAAGTCGTTCACAGAAAGCCTCAGTATCTGAAAGGATGGTATTGGGAAGGATGATGGCGAATTCATCACCACCCAAGCGTGCCAGTATATCTCCCTTGCGAGAGGTAGATTGAAGCAACTCAGCCAGGTTTTTTAACAGCTGGTCTCCCTGTTGATGTCCGAAGGTATCGTTGATTGCTTTTAATCCGTTTACATCGATCATCAGCACATTAAGAGGGTAATAACGGGGATGATTCATTCTTTTCAGTTCTTCTTCAAAATATGCCCGATTATAGAGGCCGGTAAGCGCATCGTGAAAGCTAATATAGGTAATCTTTTCTTCACTTTGCTTACGAACAATTGCGGTCGCAACTTGGTCAGCAACAATCTCCATTAATTTAATATCCTTTTCCAAATAACAAGCAGGGTCAGAATAATTTTGTACTGTCATTGCCCCGAACACTTTTCCTTCTGTTTTTAAAGGAACGCTTAACCAGCACATTTCCCTGGTCATCTCACCGGGATTTTTAACTTTTCCTTCAGTAAGTAATCTATAAATCTGGTTATAGTTTAATAATAAGGATCTGCCCTGTTCAATGAGATAGCCGGTCAGGGTATTTCGGTAAGGCAACGATTTTGGAAAGAAATCCCTTTCCCTTTCATCACTAAAATAGACAAAGTCTAATTGAAGCCTGTTTTCATTTACCAGGGAAATATAAAAGTTCCGGGCATCGATAACCTTATTTAGTTCACCATGAATGATTGGATACAGTTCTGAAAGGCTGACCTTTGAATTTGCTGCTCGGGAAATATGATACAGAACCAGATTTAGTTTCTCATTTTGCTTTCGTTCAGTGATATCCTGGTATAGTGCGATAACACCTTGCACATTTTCATTTATTTTGACCTGTGAAGTGGAAATTTGGACCGGAATATCAATGCCGTTTTTCTTTCTTCGGATGGTTTCATATTTAGTCAATCTAAACTTTAAGGTTTTTTTGGTTAATTTTTCGCCTTCTTTAATTTTTTCGGTAGGGTAAAAATTGATTTTATCAATATTTTTCCCCTGAACTTCTTCCAAGGTATAACCAAACAGTTCGGTGAAGCGTGGATTAATATCCAGAATATTTCCTTTATGATCCTGATAAAGGGCAGCCAGGGGATTACTTTTAAAAAGATTGACAAATTTTTCTTCATTCTGGCGTATTTTTTCTTCGGTTTCTTTTTGGTCAGTAATGTCCTGGTATAGACAAATAATTCTTCTTGTTTGGGCATCGATTTTTAGCGGAGATGCGGAGATAAGCACCGGAAATTGAGTACCATCTTTTCTTTTGCGAATGCTTTCAAATTTAACCAGACCGTTGGCCGCCTGCTGAGTCATCTTTTTGCCCTGAATCACTACATTATCAGGATGAATAATACCCTGGTCGATATTTTTCCCCACCAGTTCGTGTTTGTGATATCCAAATAATTTTGTAAAACGGGAGTTAACATCTAATACTTTACCCTCTTCATCCAGATAAGCCAGAGCTTCCGGACTGTATTGGAACAGGTGGGAAAATTCAATCCGGCTTTTTCGTAGAGATTCCTCAATAATTTTCCTTTCAATAACGGTGGCAATCTGTTCTGAAACAAATTCCATCAGATAAATGTCTTTTTTTGCATAAATTCCTGGATTGTGGTAATTTACAACTGCCATAGAGCCGATGATTTGAGTACCAATTTTAAGAGGAACACCAAGCCAGGAAGTTTCTGTTGTAAGAGTCCCTATTTTAGAGATTTTGATATAACCCTTTTCTGCAAAATCCAATATATTCTGATAATTTACCAACAATGATTTCCCGAATTCTATATTATAGTTTGCCAATGTACCTGATACATCAAAACGATCTACTTCTTTATCGATCCGATCTTTCTGATCTACAAAATAGGCGAATGTTACCACATTTTTTTCTCTATCCAGTAAAGCAATGTGAAAATTGGTAGCATCTATAACCGTATTCAGTTCTTTATAGATAATATGATAGAGTTCCTGTAAAGTAATATTTAAATTGGCTGTTTTGGAAATATTATATAAAACCTTATTTAAATTTTCATTTTCTTTTCTCTGGGTGACATCTTTATAGGTTAAGATGGATCCCTGGTAGTTTTTTTCCTTAAGCAAAATGGGGGAAGCAGAAATTTCAACATCAACCAAAGAGTTATCTTCTTTTTTTAGCATTGCTTGATGATCATAAAATCCTGCTTTTAGTTTCGATAACAGGTTTTCCTGATTTGCCAATTCTTTCTCAGAGAAGATTGTGATGATATCAAGCATATTCCCTTTAATATCCACCAGTTGGTAACCAAAAAGTTGACTGAATCGTGGATTTATTGCCAGTATCTTGCCATTTTTATCTACAAAAAGCATTGCTTCAGGATTACATTGAAAAATATTAAATTCCTGTAGTTGATTTGAATTAGAATAGGATGGAATAACCTGTTTTTCAGGGTTTTTTCTTTTATTTAGTTTCATCTGGTTTTCTTTGTTATTTTTTTTCATTATGTATTTCCGATACCGCTTCTACCAAAAAATGATTTAAAAAATGAAACAGGGGAATAGATTATTCGATATTGTTACTTAATTATAGGGTAAATATTGTCAATATGCAAAGTATAATCATGGAAGATATTTCAAACCTGATGATTTAAACGCATTTCAGAAAATTTTATTTAACCATAAAAAACCACCTTCTTTGAAGGTGGTAATGGTTAAATAAAACAAAAATATTACGCTAAGCCAAATTTTAACATAAAGCATACCATTTCAATCATTTTTATACTTTAAGCAAAAAAGTTAAGCCTCTTTTAGAGACTTCTTAAAACCACCCGCTATGCGGGTGCGGTATTTATTGCT
>CAYSAA010000043.1:0-6102 GCA_964428905.1 uncultured Atribacterota bacterium | reverse complement strand
TTTATTTAACCATTACCACCTTCTTAGAAGGTGGTTTTTTCTGGTTAAATAAATACTAAACTTACATTTATTAATACGCATAAAAGATTGTGTTTCTTTCGTTTTTTAATAAAGATATTAGAAATTTTTGAAAAAAATTGTTTCTGCATAAATAAAGGGCGATAAAAGATGTATGATGGTCATTTATTGAAGAAAATTTGTTTTATAGGGAGAGGCAAGTTAACATTAAATAAAGTTGATAGTCGTTGGTAGTTAGCTTTTAGAGGTGCGAGGAATAAAAGACATTGTCGGTTGACAGTTTTCAGTTAATAAAATAACACAATAAGTAAAAAGTCTTGGTATAGATGAATGAGATTGCTTCGTTTTTTAAAGAAATTTCATAATGACGGGATATTTTTGGACTAAATACCAAATACCAATTTGGACTCAATACATAATGCTACATGCTATATACTGTTTTTTCTAAAAACGAAAAACCAAAAACTTGTATTTTGCAGTATCCCCATATAATAAGCCAGGATAGTAAGGTGATCCTGAAATTAGTGCCATAGGGCAATAAAAATTATTTAACTTTTATTTTAATGACTTCCTTTATTTTGGGAATCATTTCTCTGGCTGCTTCTCTCCCCTCTTTTATCATTTTTTCTGCCTGGTTAAACTCAAAGGGTCCCAACTTCTCAATCTGTTTGGGCTCAATCGCAATATCTGCATTAGCAATACAATGGTAAGTAATTTCCTTTTCCATAATATCAGCCGATCTACTGATTACTTCAAAAATATACGGACCCTTCCATTGTTCCCTGGTAGTTTTGATTTTCTGCTTTAGGGAATGAACCTCCTGGCCTACCAGCGAATCAATGCGATGAACAAGGTAATATTTCGATTTGATATTTTTATAAAGTTTTAAATTGATTAAATCTTTTACCTTATCTAACTGCCCGGTTTGTTGATTACTTATCAAAACTTGGGGGTTGGGATTTTTTGAGGTCAAACTTACCGCAATTACCAGATCTGCTCCCATTATTCTGGTTATGTCTACCGGAACAGGATCAACTAAACCGCCATCTACCAGAAAATATTCCTGGTATCTTACCGGAGCAAAAATTCCTGGTAAAGAAAAACTCGCCCTGACAGCCTTAGCAACATTCCCATGATTCAAAATGACTTTAGCTCCAGTTTTAATATCTGTGGCCACCGCTGCAAAGGGGATTTTTAAATCAGAGAAATTGATATCTTTTAAAGCAATTTTTTCTAAAAATTTAACAAAACGACTTCCGCTAATAAATCCAGAGCGTGGGACGGTAGGATCTAAAAAAGAGAGAAAATTAATGTTCTTTATGGAAGAAATGATTTCATCCACTTCTTCGAATGAAATACCTGTTGCATAGACAGAACCGATAACGGCACCGATGCTTGTCCCTGCAACTAAATGAATAGGTATCTGATATTGGTGCAGAGTCTGAATAACCCCAATATGAGCCATCCCTTTGGCTGATCCGCTACCTAAAGCCAAACCAATCTTTAAACCTTGCTTATTGGCAATAGCCAATAAGTCCAGTAACTCCTGATCGATTACCTGCTGAACCTTCTCCATTTTCCATTCCTTCTATTAAAAATATATTTTTTAATAGATCACTATCTAATAATAAAAGAAATATTTATTTTAGGCTTTTAACGTGCACAGAACTAATTAACGCACCTTCCATCTCTTTCACGTGAAATGTAAAGCCATTGACTTCAAGCTCAGGAGCTTGCCCGGCAACTGGCACATAACCCAGGCTGTCAATTATAAAACCGCTTAAGGTGTTGTTCTCATCTGAATCAATATTAATCATCAGGAATTCAGACACATCTTTAATCTTTGTTCGGCCGTCTATAATGTACCCGCCTTCACTGCTATTCTGAATCATTTCAACATCCGGTGTCTCAATATCACCCACAATCTCCTCGATGATATCGGTCATGGTGACAATTCCTGATGTACCACCGTATTCATCCACGACAATGGCTAAATAATTCTTATGCTGCTTCATTTCACTAAACAAACTGACCAGAGAATGTGATTCAGAGACGAAAAATGGGGTTCGCATGATTTCTTTTACTTGTGGCAAAGGTGTGCTCTTATCTTTTATCGGGTACATCGAAATTACATCTTTAGCATACAAAATACCTACGATCTTATCGATGTTTCCCTCGAATACTGGGAATTTTCCATGTGAGGTTTCGGAAATTATTCTTACAACATCCAGAAAAGTTGAATCAACCGATATTGCTTTCATTTCAGTACGGTGTATCATGGCATTTTCCACAAGCAAATCAGTGAATTCAAAAAGGTTTTTGACAATATGTTCTTCCGTCTCCTCAATAGTGCCCTGTTCTCGCCCCTCCCGCATAATTAGCAGGACCTCTTCTTCAGTCACAGGATTGTCTTTATGTTTTGAACTGGTGCCCAATAGCCGCAGTACACCATTGGTAGAAACAGATAGCAACCATACAAGTGGTTTAGCAACCTTTGATAGTCCGACAATTGGAAGTATAAAGCGATTACCAATCTTATAGGGATTTGTCATTGCAATTCTTTTGGGTACTAGTTCACCGAACACCAGCATGAAATAGGTTAGAATCAGAGTAATCAGAATGACTACAACTACGTCTATGGTAGATAGCCAGAAACCTTTTATACCAATAGTAGAAAACAAATTAACGACTGGTTTGGCCAGGGAATCAGCGGCAAAGGCCCCAGATAATAGTCCGGCAAGGGTAATGCCGATTTGTATTGTAGAAAGAAAATTGCTGGGGTTTTGCTTCATATCAAGAAGATATTTAGCCCTATCATCTCCCGACTCAGCTTTCTGTTTCAGTCTGATTTTGTTGAGACTAACAAGGGCAATCTCTGCTGAAGCTAGAATGCCGTTAAGGGTAATGAGTATGATAGCAACGATTATGGCAATCCATGGACTGCCATCTTCCATCTATAATTCCTCCTTTTGGGCGATAAACATTATAATAGAAACATAGTAGAAACACTTTTTATCTTTCATCCTCTTAATCATCCCTACTATACCGTATTTATGATATACCATCCCATTTGAATAGTCAATGATTCAAATGCATGGCTTCTTTCCCTACCTGATGGCAGCAAGCTTTCTGGCAAAGTTAAAATTAATCGCCATTAGTAATTTCTTCGCTTGCAGAAGTTGTTGATGATAAATAGAGTAGCAAAAATTTTCGGAATTATTGAAGCGTATCATTTCCTAATAAATATGAACCATTCCATCTTAACAGGCAAGAACTATCAGATTTATCCCTGCCTGTTATTTGACCATGAAACGGCTGAATATAGTACGTTTTGATTGTTATTTACATTACTCTGTCACAAAATGTTGTGCCATGGACTGCACATTATAAATTACCTCATTTTTTTATCCTATCTTTAAAGTTTTATTAAGATTGATCGATTCTTCCTATATTTTTTCCTGGATTCCCTGGCCTTCTTTGCTCTCTCTTTATTGATTGGTTTTGACTTCTCTTGCCAGTTGGAAGAAAGGTTATCCAAAAAGCGGGCAGTCTTTCCGGTTAAGACATCCGCTGCCCCCGGATGGGTTGGCCTGGCTCCTGATTCCAGAACAATGGATCGTAGCGCTTGGGGATGATCAATAATGGGGCAAGGTGCCATCATATTCTCCCCAAAAGGCTGACGCTTCTGGTATGATTTAAATAACGGATTCTGCAATACTTCCCGCAAACTTTTCTGTTTGATGTTATCGATGGCAAAGTGGACAAAGGCACAGGGTTCCACATCCCCTTTGGCATTGATATGGAAGTATCTTCTCCCACCGGCAATGCAACCACCGGTAAAAGTGCCGTCATTCCAGAAGTCAGCCAGGAAGAAGGGTTTTCTGGCACGGATGTCGGGAACTTTATCAGACAACATAGCCCTTTGCTCGGGGGTGATCATCATATCAAGATTCGGGTCTCTCCCAATGGGTATATAGTGGAAAGACCATCCATATATTGCTCCCTTTTCAATGATATGGTCAATAAACTCATCGGTACCAAATAGCTCATCTACATTTTGTCTGGTTACCGTCAGGCTAGCCCCGAAGACGATGCCACGGTTACGAAGCCGATCCATGGCCCTCATGATCTTATCATAAACGCCCTTACCTCGCCGCTTATCAGTGGATTCCCTGAAACCCTCTAAACTAATAGCCGGAGTGACATTACCTGCTTTTAGCATTTTGTCTGCCATCTCATCATCGATCAGGGTACCGTTGGTATACATCATAAACCCTACATCTGGATGTCTTCGGAAGATTTCAAAGAGATCGGGGTAAACAGTAGGTTCTCCGCCGGAAAGTACGATGAAGAAGATGCCCATCCCCTTGGCCTCAGAGATGATCCGGTCGATGATATTGATATTTAAGCTATCACTCTTCTTGTACTTTCCTGCCCAACAGCCGATGCAGCTCAGGTTACAGGCACTGGTTGGATCAATGAGGATGGTCCAAGGTACAGATACCCCCAACTCCTTGGCCATCTCGAATTGTTTGGGAATACCCATGAGGGCTGAGTTGACAAAGAAGTTCATAATTAGCCCTTCCTTATAGCTGGGGGCAATCTGAGACAGTTTCCGGATATATTGCTTTATTACCGGATTAGTCTGGTAAGCTTCCTTTATGGAAGATATCTCCTCATGATGCTTTTCGGTTCTGGCAACCTTATCAACCAAATCCAATACTTTCCGGAAATTCTTTTCCGGGTCCTTTTCCAGATAATTTATGGCCTGTTTGATTACCTGTTCGGCAGCAAACTTTTTGGCAAAGTTAAAGTTAATTGCCATTACTATCCCCTCCTTTGTTTGTAGGATATTCAATAAAGATTTTAACAATACAGAAAGATATTTGGCATTAACCCCTTGATGAATGAACAAAATCTTCTTTTATAAGAGGAATTTTGTTCTATTTTTCTTAATACACAGGTAAGCATTTAGATTCTTGCTCGTATGTAATTCCAGTCTGTATAAAATATTGTTTATAATTAGTGATAAAATTTACTACTTTATTCTTTTGACTAACTGGCAGATAAAGTTGATGTTTCCCTCCTTGTCATCCGGGAATTCCCGGGCAAAATCATGAATTGCTAATATTAACAGGCGGGTAAATCTATCTTTGTCTTTGTCCAAAATATGTAAAACATTTTTTTCTTCTGCTCGGTAAATCAGGGATCTCATCAGCATTAATAGATGATCTTTAAGTTCATCAATGAGTTCATGATTAATTTTCTTTCTTAGAATTTCCCTGCTGAATCCTTTAAGTCTAACCACTTCATCATAAAGTACAGAAAAAAACTCACAAGGGGTTAAATCGCTTTCGATGATATTATCCAGGGCATCATGTATCTGATCAAAGCTCAGCTTAAAAGCACTTAAGAAAAGGTCCTGCTTATTGGAATAATAATTGTATAGGGTACCGACAGAAATCCCAACTTCCCGGGCTATCATTTGCATGGTCACACGAGTGTATCCTTTTTCCCCGAATAACTTGAAGGCAGATTTATTTATTTTTTCTTCTACCTTGTCAATTACTCTTGGCATTGTTTATTCCTCAGTAACTATATTTGATGAATAGTTGTTCATTGAACCTATATTCATAATAAAAGATTAACACATCTTCTGTCAAGTTTTTTACAATCTCAATTCATATTTTTTTAGTTACGCAACAAATTGATGTTCAATAGATCTATTCAAATTTGCACAAATATAACAGAAAAAAAACAGTTTTTTTCATTAATGTTTTTTAACTACAATTTATTTAACCATAGAAAAGAACCTTCTCTAAAGGTGGTAATGGTTAATTAGGCTACTAAATATAATTTACACAAGTTTTCCACATATGTATTTCAATATATATTTCGTGTCCAAACTATTATGACATATCTATATATATTTATTTAACCATAAAAAAGATTAAGATAAGCCATAGGATCATTTTTTACCTGAAGTCCAAAGCAGGCAGTTGTATTGCTTAGAAATATCCAGTTAATAGAAAAGAAAAAGCAGCATAAAAAGTAACCAGGAAAAAGGCACACCTCTTTTAGAGG
>CAYSAA010000042.1:0-3376 GCA_964428905.1 uncultured Atribacterota bacterium | reverse complement strand
GAAAAATTTGGGTGTAACGAAGTGAAACCTTTTATCCTTTGTTAGACGAAATTTTAATTTCGTGGGTTTTCTCGTTGGTCGGTTAAGAGAAGTTTTTCTGCGAGGCGAAGCCGAGACTATCTGTCCGTAGGACTGGGGGGCTTCCGTTTTTTTATCAATCAGCGAGGGGCAAATTGAATATAACATCGGAATTTAACGAAGTCGCCGAAGGCGATTTGGGTGGAGAAACCTGCAAGGTTTCGGAACCGTTAAATTCCTGTTAGTTGCGTCGGAGTGAAACGGAGACCGAGGGTTAGTGCAACGTTCGGCGAAGCCGAAACCCGAAGAGTTGAAAAGAACACACTATATTGAAGATTCTCACTTTGGCGCGTTACATTTATAAATATTGTATTAACTCTACAATAGTAAGGAGATTAAAAATGTTACTGGGATATAATCAAGAAAGACCAACAGAAAGAAATTATCGGGATTTTGAGGAAAAGTTAGTTAGAGGACTAACTGAATTAGGTCAAGAAGGATTATCATTAATGATCTATGGTTCGTTTATCAGAGGAGATTATAATCCTGGAAGAAGTGACATAGATGCAGTCATGACTTTTCCTGATGATGTTGTAATAGATAAGCAAAATCTCGGTTTAGTTGGAAAAGTTCTTCATCAAGCATTGAAAGGGAATAATGTTCCATTTCAAGTTTCTGTTACAGATTTATCAACTATGAGGGATGGAAGATTTAATACTTATGATGAATCTTTTGATGATTATTTTGATGAAGAAGGAAAAATTGTTGTTGGTCCAGATTATAGACCTGAATTCTCTTATGAACTTCCTACAATGAATGAACAAATACCTGTTCGTTTTAATTTAAGAAAATCAAGAACAGGATTATTATTTGCAGAGCATGATAGAGAAGAAGATTATGAAACATTTCTTCGAAGATTTACAAAAACTTTAGATTCTGTAAGTAGAGGATCAAAACAAATATTATACTTTTCTGATGGAGAACTTAGAAAAAACAGATTTGCGGCGCAAAGATTAGTGCAAGAAGTTTTCCCAGCAGTAGATATTGAACCTCTTGTAAGAATCAAGGAATTATATCATGATCCTGCAAAATTAGATTCATTATATCGGCAACCAGAGGAAGTCATGAAATTATGGAATTCATCAGTAACATTTTTTGAAGAAATGATTAGAGAATATATCAAAAAACAACCTAAGCGCCAAAGTGAGTAAAATAAATTAGTGTTCTTTTCAATTGCAACTAACATCGGAATTTAACGAAGTTTGATTTTCCCTCGTGGAGCCGAAGGCGGAACAGAGCTGGAAAATCAAATTTGGAGAAATGGCGAGCTGAGCCATTTCTCGTTAAATTCCTGTTATGTCTCCCGACGACTGAAAAGAGGAGAGCGCAGCGTGGCAAAATCCGAAGGATTTTGAGTTCAGAATTCGGGCGTTATTGTTCTTGTGCGCACTATTTATTCTTCCACTTTTCTTCAATTACTTTGTAAGAAGTGCATTTAGCATTTCCAAAGAATTTAACAAAATCACTAATTAAGGCTTTACTTCCTGAAATAAAAAAATCATCTTCATGAGTTATTGTAAATATCCAATTCAAATTTTCATCTGCAACATGGGAATTGGTAACTGTATCAACATTTTCTTTCAAGAATTCTTCTAATTCATCTGTATCAATAATTCCAGATGGGACATCTCCGTCCATTCCTGGAAAACTTGGTTCTGGAAAGAAAATGACTTTATTGATTTTTTTATTTTTCAAAAAATTAACTAAATTCTTTATTGCATCATGCAAATTAATTTCATCAATTACATATTCTTCTTCAAAGAATTTTTTGAATTGGATGTAAAGCCAACTAACTTTTGGATCTATATTTTTCTTTTCCAAAAGTTTTTCAATATCTGATTTTGTTAATTCTTGCATAATATAAATAAAGTGGAAGAAGTTATAAAGTTTTCTTTTGCGCACCTTCGTTTAGCCCGAATTCTGAATTAGACATAACATCGGCATTAGCAGAAGTTGAGTTCTCCTCGTGACCGAAGGGAACAGAGCTGAGAACTCAATTTGGGAAAATCACGAGCCGAGTGATTTTCCTGTTAATGCCTGTTAAATCCCCCGAACGAAGTGAGAGCGCAGCGTGGTCGAGGGCTGAAAGCCCGAAGAAGTAATTTTTTGAGCTCGCCATTTGTTAGGGTGGGAAACTCAAAGAGGCACTTTCGTTACATTAATAAATGTGTTAAAATACTTAATATAAAAGATGGTTATTTTAACCAAATTAGAAAAAGAGGATTTTGCTAAAATATTAGAGAATTTTTCTATTGGAAAATATAAATCGCACAAACATATTTCATGGGCATTGGGAAATACGGTTTACATTCTTAGAACAACAAGAGGGAAGTTTATACTAAAAATCTATGAGAATTCGGACCCAAAGTTCATAGATTTTCAAATTAAGATTATGCAATTAATGGAAAAGGAAAAACTTCCCTCACCAAAGATAATGGAAACCACAAAGGGTAAATCGCTTTTAATTTTCAATAATCACAGAATTGTGATTCAAGAATTTGTAGAAGGTAGAGAACCAAAAAGATTTGCGGATGCTTTAATTAAAGATATAGCAAAAAAACAAGGGAAAATGAATAACTCATTAAAACGGATTAAATTGCAAGGAAAATATACTTGGGGAATAAATTATCAATTTAAGCCGTTAAATTTTGATGTTTCAAAATACAAAGATTTTGATATAATTGAAGAAAATAAAAAATTAAGAAATGATTTGAAACAAATCAAAAAGCAAAATCTTAGAAGAAGCGTTATTCATGGAGATTTCCATGGGGCAAATCTTTTGGTTGAAAAAAACAAATTAAAAGCGATTATAGATTGGGATGATGCCCATGAAGATTTTATTGTTCAGGAAGTTTCAAATTTTATAGCCCACACATTTATTGAACAAACAACAATAAAGAAAAGTCAATTAAAATCATATTTGAAAGAATACGAGAAAAATTTGAAACTGAACAAAGATGAAAAAGAAGCGATTTATTTTTTCATAAAACATAGATGGCTTGGCGCTATCTCATGGCATATAGTTCAATTAAGACAACACAAAGATAGAGCCAAACATATAGAAAAATTTATCAATAAAACAATTGTGCGATATAGAAATTTTAGCAAAATCAAAGTAGAAGATTTCTTAAAGCTATTTTAGAAAGTGCCTCTCTCAAAGGGCGGGAATATATCTGCGAACTCAAAAAATTATTGGATTTAACATCGAGGATAATAACCTTTATTAGGTTAAATGTCCCTTAGAGGTATGTTTAGTAACTTTTATATAATTTAATGTTTTTTGGTAATAATGCAAGAT
>CAYSAA010000041.1:0-4618 GCA_964428905.1 uncultured Atribacterota bacterium | reverse complement strand
ATGGATGCCAGTGGAGCAAAGCTGACCACCTTTCTCAAAGAAGGAAATATACTATCTTATAGTGATGATTATGTACAATCAAAAACAAAACATCCCATGCAGGTTGTTGCAGAGATTATCAAGAAAAAAGGATGGGCAGAAAAAACCATTGCAGTGGAAATGGATCAATTTTATTTTACCCATCGTTGTTATGTAGAACTAGAAAAAGCACTGCCTGAAGCGAGATTTGTAGATGGTAACATTTTAGTTAATAAGGTTAGATTGGTAAAATCTGATCAAGAAATAGAATTTATGAAAAAGGCAGGGAAAATTGCCGAGAAAGTGATGGAAACAGGTATTGATGCTGTAAATGTTGGTGTAAGGGAATGTGATGCAGCAGCCAAGATCTCTTATGCCCAGATTAAAGGTACTGAAGAATATGGAGGGGATTACCCGGCTATCGTACCCCTGATGATGGCAGGGGAAGGCACTAGCGCTCCTCATTTGACCTGGTCTGATAGAAAATTTCAAGAAAATGAAGCTGTACTTTTAGAATTATCCGGAGTATACAAACATTATCATGCGCCCATTGCCCGGACGATTTATCTGGGTACCCCGCCAAAATTAATGAAAGAGACAGCAGAGATTGTGATGGATGGACTGAATAAGACATTAGCCTTTATTAAGCCCGGGATTACCTGTGAAGCAATAGAAGCAAAGTGGCGGGATGCAATTTCCCATTCCACAGTTGTCAAGGAATCACGTTTAGGTTATTCCATCGGTTTAAATTATCCTCCTGACTGGGGTGAACAGACTTTGAGTTTAAGACCTGGTGATCGAACTGTTTTGCAGCCGAATATGGCTTTCCATATCATACCGGGAATCTGGTATAAAGAGGTAGGATTTGAAGTGGATGCATCGATAAGAATTACTGAAAACGGATATGAGTCCCTGTATGATTTTCCCATTGAACTTTTTATTAAGAAATAAAATATTATCTTGAAAAATGAAAATGTGAGATTGCTATGTTATATAAAGCTAAAAAAGGTCAGGCAAGTTATGGTGAAGCTATAGGGATACTTTTACTGGATACATCGTTTGCACCTTATATTCCAGGTGATGTGGCTAATGCCAGCAGCTATTCATTCCCGGTAAGATATAAGGTAATCAAGGGGCTTACTGTTGAGAAGATATTTCAAAAAGATATCAGCTTTTTAAGTCAACTGGTAGAAGCCGGTAAAGAACTGGTAGAAAATGGTGTCAGAGCGATTACCGGGAATTGCGGATTCATGGCGTTGTTCCAGAGAGAAGCAGCTCAACAACTGGGAGTTCCTGTTTTTTTATCCAGCCTTCTCCAGCTATCTTTCATGGCTAACATTCTTGGTGAGGGAGAAAAGATTGGTATTATTACTGCCAATGCCAGGATTCTTGATGATGCCTTGTTAAGAAAAGTTGGTCTGGAAGCTATTGATAATCTCAAAATTAAAGGCATGGAAGAGAAAGAATATTTCAGGAAAGCCATTAATGAAGAAATTGGTTGGCTTGATACTGGGAGGGTGGAAAAAGAAGTTGTTTTGGTAGTTCAGCAAATGATTAGAGAGGATCCCATGGTAAAAATGATATTATTAGAGTGTGCCTGTCTTCCTCCCTATGGAGCGGCAGTTCAGGAAGCAGTCAATCTTCCGGTTTTTGATTTTATCACCATGATTAACTATGTTTATTCAGCAGTTGTTAAAAAAAGATTTGCGGGTTTTATGTAGAAAGAAGGTAAAAAAAATTCTTGTGGAGGAGAGTATATAATAATCTTCATGAATATAAAAGAAAAAATCATAGACTTGAAGGAAGAACTAATCAGTTTGAGAAGGGATTTTCATAAATACCCTGAACTGGGTTTTAAGGAATACAGAACTTCAAAAATTGTGGCAGATTATCTGAAAAAATGCGGATTAAAGGTAACAAAAGGTATTGCACAAACAGGGGTTGTTGCTTTACTTGAAGGAAGTGCCACGGGTCCCACTTTACTTTTACGTGCCGATATGGATGCCCTTCCTATTCAAGAAAAAAATGATATACCTTATAAATCTATAAATAATGGCATTATGCATGCCTGTGGACATGATGCTCATACCGCAATACTTTTAGTAGCTGCAAAAATTCTTTCTGATTGCAAGGAAAAGATAAAAGGAAATATTAAATTTATCTTTCAACCGAATGAAGAAATTGGTGGCGCTAAAGCAATGATCGAGGAAGGAATTCTGGACAAACCGAAAGTGGGTGCTGCCATGGCACTTCATCTGTGGACACCTTTAGAAAGCGGCATCATAGGAGTGCAATCCGGTCCGATTACGGGAGCACTTGATATCTTTCGTCTAACCATTAAAGGTGAAGGTGGACATACAGGGTATCCCGAGAGGGCAGTGGATCCTGTTGTCGCTTCTGCAAATATTATTCAAAATATCCAGATACTGCAGACCAGGGAAATCAGTGTTTTTAAACCAACTATTGTTATGTTTACCAAGATAAAAAGTGGTACGAAATCGAACATTATACCGGATACCGTGAACATGGAAGGTACGATAAGGTATTTCCGCGACCAAAAAGAGCAGGAAACAGAAAGCCTGCAGCAACGTTTTAAAAGAATCGTGGAAGCCAGTTGTCATTCTTACCGGACAAAGTATCAACTGGAATTCTGTAATGAAAATCAGTCTGTCGTCAATGATAAAGAGATGACAAAATTGGTCATTTCCACTGCGGAAGAAGTATTAGGGCGTCGGGATACAGTAATTCCTTACCTATCCATTGCCGGAGAGGATTTTTCCGAGTTTGCCGATCGGGTTCCCAGTGCCTTTTATTTTGTGGGTACTGGCAATAAAGAAAAAGAAACCCATTATCCCCATCACAACCCACGGTTTAATATTGATGAAGATACCATGCTAACAGGAGTAGAAATGCATCTTCTCAGCACATTAAATTATTTTAAGAATAACGGGCAATAAATTTTCTATTCTCTTACTTTAAAAACAAAGAATATGGTAAAATTTCACTAAAAATTAAAAGTAAGCAATTGTACAAAGTGTATTTAAGAGATATAGATGATTTACTTGTACTTGGAAAGAGGAGGAGTTGTGTTAAAAGAATTGATTGAACGAGGATTTTATCCCAAGGAGGATTTGAGCTGTGCTGAAACCATTCTTTATGGAGCGAATCAGGTTTATCATTTGGGTTTGTCAAAGAATTGCTTGAGATTATCCGCTGCTTTCGGTGGAGGAATGGGTGTGGAGAATGTTTGTGGCGTAGTAACTGCTTCTTTGATGGTGCTTGGTTATCTGTTTGTAAACGACCGTGCTCACCAGAGTCCAGAAATTAAGGATTTATCAAAAGAACTTTTTGATTGTTATGCAAAAGAATTGGGTGATTTTAATTGCAAGCCCTTAAAAGATAAGTATCGAACCGAAGATAAAAAATGTTATGATGTTATTCTAAAAGGTGCCGAAATATTGGATGATATTGTTATCAGAGAAAAAAGGAAGAGGAAAATGTGATAGGTATAATGCCGCAAAGATGCTTTTTCTGACATTATTTTACCGGGAGGACTAATGAACCCCATCAGGCAATTGGTTATCATCGGTGCAGGTGCTGCCGGGTTGATGGCTGCAATTACTGCTGCCCGTGAAGGAAATAAAGTGCTCTTGTTGGAAAAACAAAATCATGTCGGTATAAAACTGTTGGCGACCGGTGACGGAAAGGGAAACCTGACTAATACCAACATTGATGTTGCCCATTATCATGGCCATAATCCGGAATTTGTCCAGCCTGCTCTAGAAAGATTTGATTTTTATAAAACCTGGGATTTTTTTGAAGAACTGGGAATAAAACTGTGTATTACAGAAAAAGGGCGTGTTTTTCCCTATTCAACAGAAGCACAGATTATTCAAAGAATGTTGGCCTCTGAGATTGAAAAACAAAAAGTGGAAGTGCATCCGGGAGTAGAAATAATGGATATTGACAGAATAGGTTCCAACTTCGAAATCAAGATGAAACATGCCCCTTCTGTTTATGCCCAAAAGGTTATTCTTTCCACAGGCGGTTTGGCAGCACCTCAACTGGGAGCAACTGGCGATGGTTATCAGTGGTCAGCCAGGTTAGGTCATCATATCGAACCACAATTTCCCTCTTTAGTGCAATTAAACACTCATTTAAAAGGTTCTACCTTATTGAATAAAACAAAAATTACAGATGCAATCATTTCTTTATTCATTAATCAAAAAGAGATAACTAATAAAAAAGGGGATTTACTTTTTATCCCTAACGGTGTTTCCGGTTCAGCTGTTTTTGATTTAAGCAGGGTAGCCAGTGAAGCCCTTTATCGGCAGCAAAAAGTGGCCATCCAAATTAACTTTGTACCGGATCTTATCCTTAAAGATTTAATAACCTTTTTTCAAAAGAAGAAAAAAAATCATCCACAGCAATCACTGCAATTACTTCTGGGAGGTGTTCTCCCTGATAAGCTAAGTTGTTTTATCTTGAAATCAATGCAAATTGACCTTGGATTACCAATCGGTGCATTACCGGATAGTAAAATTGATGGACTGATACAGATAATGACCCATTTTTATATCCCTGTAACCGGGACGCAATC
>CAYSAA010000040.1:0-9366 GCA_964428905.1 uncultured Atribacterota bacterium | reverse complement strand
CATTAATAATTAAATCAGCCAACCCGTAAACTGCAGCCAAACTGCCTAGTTTACTGAATTTAATTTCCACCTTCTTATAGGAAACAGACAAGGCACTTTCTTCAAGTTTTTTAATCATTTCGTCATAAATAAAATCTTTGATCTCTACAATCCCTCCCCCGATTACTATCAATTCAGGACTAAGTCCATTAATAATATTGACCAATCCTATCCCAATATTTCTTCCTGTTTCGGTAAATATCTCTATCACCTCTTTATCTCCATTTTTACCTAATTGATATATTTCTTTCTTGGTCAATTTTTTATTGCTGCCAGGCAGTTTGAAATAACTATTAACTATATAATTTTCGGAAGCAAATAGCTCCCAACATCCCCTATTGCCACAGTGACATATAGGACCATTGGTATCAATAGTTATATGACCAAACTCCCCAGCATTTCCGCTTGCTCCTCTATATAGTTTTCCATTTAAAAATATCCCGCAACCTATTCCTTCATTAATAGAGACAAATACCATATTATTAGTTTTAGGATAAATAAATCTTCTTTCCCCAATAGCAGCCGCCTTTGCCTCATTATTCAAGATTATGGGTAGACCATATCGGTCTTTGAAAATCTTGGCAATAGGGACATTTCTCCATCCTAAATTGGGTGCAAATTCTAAGACGCCCTTTATCTTATCAATCAAGCCGGGCACTGCCACTCCTATTCCCAGTAGATCATCTAATTTTATGTGCCTTTCTTCTATCATCTTATCCATCTCAAAAAAGATCTGTTTTAAGGTGTCCAAATAACTATTTTTATGAGTTATGGGAATGATGCTTTTTAGGGCTACTTTTATTTCTAAATCAAACATAACTATCTTGATCTGGTTAACTTCAATTTCAATACTAAAAATATAAGCCTTGTCAGGGTTAATCATTAATTGTATTGGCTTTCTGCCGCCGGAAGAAATACCTTTTTCCGTTTCAATCACAAAACCTTTTTTGATCAAAGTCCTAACATGATTAGATACTGTACCCGCACTATACCCGGTAATATTCGTTAGTACTACTCGAGAAATAGGACCTTTTTTTTGGATTGCCTTAAAAATATTAATTAAATTCCACTTTCTGATTACAATTGAGTTCCCTAAAAAAGCTTTGCCCTTATTCATAGTGTAAAATTTGCTCCTTTTTCTGCTTAAATACTACAATATATCTATAAATATTCTATATTCGCTCTTACAAAGACCTGTTTTTTCTTGATGATACATCTATATATACTGCCAGGATTAAAATTAGCCCTTTAACGATATACTGCCAGAAAACACTCATATTCATAACGCTCATTCCATTTTCGAGACTGGTCATAATGAGGGTACCCATTAGAGCGCCAAAAACTGTTCCGATACCTCCCATTAAACTCGTTCCGCCCATCACGCAACCGCCGATTGCCGAAAGTTCATAATTCATGCCTCCGCTGGTGGTTCCTGCAGCAACGTAACCAGTAAGAATAATTCCACTAATACCACAGAGTAGCCCCATTAGAGCATATGTTTTTAAAACAATAGATTGAACATTTATACCGGAAAGCTTGGTTGCCTCCTTGTTTCCACCCACAGCATAGATATATCTACCAAACCGCGTGTTGTTCATCAGATAGGTAACCAATATGGCAATAATTGCCATAATTAATACCGGGATCTGTATTCCTTTATAGCTGTTCATCATAAAAGTGAAGACTAAAACGAGAGTAGAAAACACTGCCGCAACCAGCAAATCAATATTGAGAGATCTGGTTTTAAGACCATATTGTTTCTTTTTTGTTCTGCCTTGCAAAGTAACTAGAAAAATAACAATGATAGCAATGATTGCAATAATAATACCCGGATATTTTGATAGATATCCCTGGGCCATTAAGCGCAGGGAGTCTTCGATTGGAATAATGGTTTTCCCCTGGGTAACACCCAGGATCCCTCCTCGAAGCACAAGCATTCCTCCCAGGGTTACAATAAAGGCAGGTACTCCTCCATAAGCAATCATATAGCCCTGGGCCGTCCCAATTAATAAGCCCATTAAAAGACAGATTATGACCGTGATTACTGTACTCACGATTCCCAACAATTCGATAGAGAGTGCTGGAAATAATCCGGGGAGAAGCGTAGGCAATATAATCGCCTGTAAATAAGCAGCTATGACACTGATAAATCCGGTCATTGATCCCACGGAAAGATCGATATTACCTGTGATAATGACTGGAGTCATCCCGATGGCAAGAAAAGATATAATCGTCATCTGCCTTAGCAGGTTTGAAAAATTTCTTGTGGAAAGGAAAACACCACTGGTTAAAGAACCAAAAAGTAACCAGATAACAATAAGAGCAAAGATGAGGCTATAAGCTCGAATATCAATCTTGATTTCCTTGAACTTTTGAATCGAATTAAATTGTTTCATTCATCATACCTATAATTTCTTTTAATATTTGTAGCCAAAGCCATTATTCTTTCCTGGGTTGCATTCATACGGTCTAAGGTTCCGGCACATTTCCCTTCGCGCATGACCATGATCCGGTCACTCATTCCCAGTATTTCCTCCAACTCAGAAGAAATCATAATGATACCGACACCATTTTCCGCAAGTTTGTTTATGAGGTTATATATCTCATATTTCGTTCCCACATCAATCCCCCGGGTCGGATCATCAAGAATAAGAATTTTAGGATTTGACATTAACCACTTTGCGATGACGACCTTCTGCTGATTCCCTCCACTTAACGATTCTGTAATGGTAAAAAGAGATGGTGTCTTTATGGTAAGGTAATCAACATATTTCTTGCACTCCTGTAATTCTCTATATTTATCAATATTCAATGCGGTAGAAAAATCTTTCAGGTTTGGCAAGGAGATATTTTTAAAGACTTCCTGTATTAATACCAGACCCATCTCTTTACGATCTTCCGGAACAAGGCTTATCCCATATCTTATGGCGTCCTCTGCTGAACTTATTTTTACCGGTTTTCCTTCCAATAATACTTCTCCCGTAATCTGATTCCCATACTCTCCGAACAGTGCAGTAACAAGCTCGGTCCTCCCGGAACCCATTAGGCCAGCTATGCCCAATATTTCACCCTTTTTTAAATCAAATGAAACATCTTTGATTATTTTTTTATGCTGGACAGATACCGATAAATTCTTTACTTCCAGAATCTTTTCGCCGGGTTTAGATTTTTTAACAGGAAACCGTTTTTTCATTTCGCGTCCCACCATCATGGCAATGACCTTCTCCTCGGTGGTATCCACTGTTCTTACCGTATCAACGACCTGACCGTCTCGAAGCACTGTAATGTTATCTACAATCCGAAAAAACTCCTCCAGCCGATGCGATATGTAGATACAGGTTACACCACCCTCTTTCAGGTTTTTGAGTATTTCCATCAGATAATTGACTTCAGCTTCAGTAAGAGCAGAGGTAGGCTCATCAAGAATCAAAAGTGTTATCTCATGTGACAGGGCTTTCGCAATTTCAACCATCTGTTGCTGTCCCACACTCAATGTGGATAACTTTGCAAAAAGAGGGACATTCAGTTTATATTTCGTAAGAATTTCTTTTGTGTCTGAATACAATTTACTCCAATTAATAATCCTTTTATCTTCCGGTTCTCGTCCCAGAAAAATATTCTCCCCTGCTGTCATTTGAGGGACAAGAACAGGTTCCTGATAAACAGTTGCAATCCCTTCTTTTATGGCCTCTTCAATGGAAGAAGTAGTCAATTTCAGCTCTTTTTCATTAAAATAAATCTTCCCCTGGTAGGTATGATTGGGATATACCCCTGCCAGAATCTTTACCAGGGTGGACTTCCCGGCACCATTTTCTCCACATAAACCATGGATATCCCCTTTTTTTACCTTGAAGGAAACATCGGATAATGCCCGGATGCCCGGAAAATCTTTTGTTACATTCTCAATTCGTAAAATGATTTGCTCTTTCAAAATAGGTTTGCCCCCATAAAGAGATGATTCACTTGTATTAACTGGTAACAGAAAGTGCACCACAGATCGGAAAAATCTGTGGTGCACTTCGTTGGTTATTAGATTTTCGGTGGCTTGTCTTCTTCAGGTACACCCTTGTATACATCCTCGTAGGACTGATAGCCACTCTTAACAATGACTTCATAGAGGTTATCCTGGGTTGCCCCTACAACTTCCAGGAACCGACAAGAAACGTTTCCCTGTAATTTTTCCCCGGTAAGTTCCGCTAATGAGAAATCCTGCAATCCCTCTACCGGTTCATCTTTTGCTAACTTGAGGGCAATTTCAATGGACAAGGGAACAAGTTTTCTTATATCCTTGTATACCGTAACAGTAAGATCTCCCTTGGCTACTGCATTACAACCGGCTGCCGTGGCATCCTGGGCGGAAATCGGAACTTTTCCGGCCAGACCTTGAGCTCTCAGAGCTTCAATGGCACCCAGTGCAGTTGAATCATTGGAAGCGACAACTGCATCAATCTCATTATTGGTGGCAGTAAGCATATTTTCCATAATCTTCAATGCTTCAGCCGTATCCCAATTCGGTACCCACTGGTCAGCAACAATCTCGATCTGACCGCTATCAATGTAGGGCTGCAGAACTTCCATCTGACCCGATCTGACGAGTACGGCATTGTTGTCTGTCGGGCTCCCGCCAAGGAGTGCAAATCTACCACTGTCCCTGATTGCTAATACTCCCCTTGCCTGGGCTCGCCCAACTTCCACATTATCAAAAGAAATATAAACTGCATTATTCGGTGATTTGATTAAACGATCATAGGCAATACATTTCACACCAGCTTCTGTGGCTGAATCAACTGCAGTTGCGGCAGCTGCACCATCTTCTGCCACAATAAGGATCACATCAGCACCCTGAAGAACCATATTCTCAATCTGGTCATTCTGGATTTTCGGATCATGATTTGCCTCTTGAACAATAACCTCGGCACCGGCACTCTTTGCTAATTCTGTCATTTCTTCTGCTTCTCTTACCCATCTTTCCAAGGTAAAATCAGAAAATGATAAACCAATCAACGGCTTATCCGCAGCAAAAACCGAGAGACTTAACACAGTGAGTAGTACAAGCGAAAGTAAAGTGATACTAAATCTTTTCATTATTAGAATCTCCTTTATACTTTATACAGGAATGCTTAGCAAAATATTCTTTTCGATATTGTAGAAACCAGGTCAGTAGCAGTCGTATCTTTTACCGATAACATTCCCCCTTTCTTTAATTGGTTTTTGCAATAGATGTTTGTAAAATTGGTTGGATTGTAATTTCTTCAATCAGTACTTTTGATATTTCTTAAACTAAGTATTATCATAATATTAATCTATAGTAAAGATTTGATCAAAAAACTCTGTAAAAGATTTTTACAATTTTTTCATTTTGACCTGATGTTATTTTATCCATTACCCTTTATACATCCGGTTAAAATTCTTTTGAGCATTGACTAAGGCTTCCCTGATGCTATCCTCAGCTTTGGCACTTTCCCGATCTGTAAGATACTGGATTAACTGTTTTTTATCCATTTCCCGGGCAGCTTGTGCGCAGGCTTCCCAGCTCAGGACACTCCTGATTACCCTGTCGATTCCCTGTTCCTCATTATCATATGGCCTTGTCTGCATATCGTGTCCTTTCCAGCGATCAAAACCTGCTTCCTGGATTAAACCTGCTATGGCTATGTTCATACCATTAACCCGTGTCCCATGGTCGATATCATATTTGCCTGGTCCGCCCAGGATAATACCATCATTATAACCCTGGCTATTTAAATGCATATGAACTAAAGAATGATTATCTATCTCCTCAACAGTATCATAGATATGGTCAAGGCCTATCATTTCTGAATGTCCAAACTCTTTATTCACTCCTTTTTTATTACGAGTAATCTTAAACTCTTCTTCTAACTTATTCCAGAATACCAGCGCACTGGCTACGGTTGGAATTAAAAGAGCCGGATGTCCTTCATTGGGTTTTGGTTCTAAGGCAAAATAGAGGTCTCCTCCTAATTTTTCTTCATATTTGCACAGTTTTGCCATACTCTGCTTAAGGTTCTGATACATTTGAAAGGTTCCTAGAGATGCAAGGTCATAACCAAATGAGCCATTCCAAATGACCACAGTTGGCCATTTTGAGGGATCTGGATGCCAAGCTTTTTTAAGAGGCCCATAGGCAAGATCAACTGTTCTCTCTCCAAATTCTTCTGCTGATTTTCTCTCACCAGGGTCCAGGGAAGCTATACCCCCATAAGCATAATATCGGTGGGCTCCCGGAGTTACCATAGCTAAATATATCCTGGAATCTACCAGAGCGTCAGCTATCTCAGGAGCCGTATTTTCATCAAATTCAAAATCATAATGCATTTCAATCCCAAGCTCTACATTATCCGGTAATCTCGGAACAATTTTATCCCTTACCAGTTTAATCATGTCAACAGTATTGAAATTTTTATTGTTCCATTCCGGCCTTATATTTTCAGGGACAAAACCACCGTGACCTGAATTAAAAGTCCAACGACAGATACTATGCAATGATTTATTTTCTTTCATTTTTCTCTCCTTTATTCCGTAAACAATAAATTCAAATAATTTTAAAAAGGTTTATTGTGTAGATCATACTTATTGCTTATTAGCACTATACCTATTTGAAATAATCTATGAACTCCGATACTCTTTAAATCTTTTTATATTACTTAAATTAAGTATTATATTTATAATTTATTAAATAATATACTATTTTTGAAATTTAGTCAAGATTCCTATCAATGCGTCAACTTTTTGGTTTTTGTTGCTTGATTTCAATTCTTCAACCTCTACAATGGCACTAAGTATTTGTGGCTCACTGACATCTGTTTTTTCTTATGATGGTAAACCCACCTTAACTTTTTTGTTTTATTAGCAGTATTATATCCTCAGATTTTCCTATCTATAGAGCTTTTCTAAGTATATCTGTTGATTTTTCATAAAATATAAACCTCTTCTTAGTTGAAGAGGTTTATATTTTAATATATCTCAAAATTTAATTTCATTTCATGGCACTTAGCAAGTAATATCATGGTATTTACTATGATAGATTACCGGAATTCACGCTTTCACAAAGCCCGTCCTTTCGCTACTTTTACAAAAATTTCAGTATCTCGCATTCATTGACTTTTCCGATTGAAGAAGTCGAAAAAACAAAAACAACAGCAAAAGAAAACTAATCTGTTTTTTTCCTAC
This sequence comes from uncultured Atribacterota bacterium, assembly GCA_964428905.1. Classification (GTDB taxonomy): domain Bacteria; phylum Atribacterota; class Phoenicimicrobiia; order Phoenicimicrobiales; family Stramentimicrobiaceae; genus CAYSAA01. Next base: position 2,136 of record CAYSAA010000040.1, on the reverse strand, counting down.
TATAATAAAAATTCGCTACTGCAATAATTGAAGCACTTACTATTAAAATAAAAGATATTGCATTGATAATTGGGGTCGATCCATCCCTTACCTGTTGATACAAAATGATTGGTAGAGTAGGTTGAGAACTAATAAGAAACGTAGTTGTATTAAAATTTTCAAAAGACATGAGAAAGGCTATTGCAGCTCCTGCCAAGATTGAAGGTTTGAGATATTGAAGGGTAATAAACCAGATAACTGCAAATCGATCTGCACCAAGATCGGATGCAGCTTCCTCCAGGGTTCTATCAAACTTTCTAAGTCTTGCAGAAATAACCATTGTTACAATGGTAGTGATAAATGAAAACTGTCCAAGCACTATAAGCCAGAAACCTGGTCTAAGTATTTTTATATCAATGCCAAAAGTATTCTCAATAAATAGTCCTACTGTAGTAGAAAATAACAATATGGATATACCAAGTATTACTCCCGGTATTACCAGGGGAGCAATCATCAAGAAATACAAAGCACCCTTAAACTTGAAATCTTCCTGTTCAAAGAGAAAAGCAGCCATGGTTCCTACCATAGAGGATAGTATAGAAACTGAAATCGCAACTTTAAAGGAAGTTGCTATGGCTCTTAAATTCATTTTGTCATAAAATATACCTATTTTTTCAGGCCCTTTTCCAAAAAACCAGTCCAGAGTAAGCCCTTTCCATGGTAAGGACGGAAACATTGAATCGTTAAATGCAAGAATCATTGTTACAACAAGTGGAGCAAATAGAAATATAAAATAGAAAAGGGTAAAAAGTCTAAAACCTGTTATATAACTTTTAGAGTTCCGTAATGTTCTTATCATTTAATGACTTTCCTAAAATCCTGTTTGGTTAATTTCAATGTAGCCCATATGATAAGTGAAGATAAGACCAACAATAGAAACCCAAAGGCAGCTCCCTGGTTCCAATTAAAATAAGTTATTATCTGATTATATATCTGTTCAGTAAACCACAAAGAATTCTTGCCACCCATTAGTTTTGGAGTCAGATAACTGCCCAGGACCAGCATAAATACAATGATGCTTCCAGATATGATTCCCGGCATTGAGTAGGGAATGATAATTGCACGCCATATTGCTAATTTGTTTGCCCCCAAGTCGTAGGCTGCTTCGATAAGAGAATCATCAAGACTTTCTATTACACCTATAACTGGAATCATCATAAAAAGCATAGAGGTATAAACCAACCCCATTATCATGGTAATATCATTGTAAAGCATCTCTGTGGGCTGTCCGAATAAACCTATTCCTACTAAAAAATGGTTAAGAACTCCACTCTCCCGTAATAGTATCATCCATCCGTACACTCTGATTAATTCACTGACCCAGAATGGGACTAAAAGTAACACAAATAATACTCCCTGAATTTTTAAACTAACAACTTTAGTAATAAAAAAGGCAATAGGAAGAGCAATAATCAGAACAATAAATGTTACAAGAATAGAATACAACGCTGTCCGTACGAAAGTAAGCCAATAAATCGGTTCAGTAAAAAAAGCGTTATAATTTTCAAAACTAAATCCTGACCTCCCTAGAAATGACATTCGTAGAAGCTCGAAATGTGGAAGTACTATTAATAAAAATAACCATAAAAAAACCGGGATGAAGAATATAATAAAACTCCATCTTATTTTAGATGTTTCAGAGTTCCTCATATATTTTACCATCTGTTTTATTGAAGCATATAGCAGCTTCAGGATCCCAACCTATTTTTATATTGTCCTTGGCTTTTATATAATCAAATTGTTTATTCTGTGGCAGAGAAACTATAATCTCTTGTTTAGAATTTTCAGGTACAACCAGAAGTTTGCTATCGCCGCCATCAAAGAGTATTGCTTTCACAGTAACATTCAGGATATTAAATTTTTCTTTTATAATCTTGGGATTAATGATCATAGCCTCCGGCCTGACGTATAATTCGATAGCATTATCATCTTTTAAATCAACAGGCTTGCTTAATTTAAACCTATGATTTTCTGCTGTTTCAGCAAAAAAGTTACCAGTCTCATCTTTTTTCTGTTTTGCAATGAACTTATTATTCTTTCCAACAAATTGAGCGACAAAAGCTGAAGAAGGTATACTATAAAGGTGTTGAGGGGTGT
>CAYSAA010000039.1:0-2109 GCA_964428905.1 uncultured Atribacterota bacterium | reverse complement strand
ATCATGATGAAAAAAATATCTATTTCAGTAGAAGGATTCAACATTGAAGCAGAATTAAATAATAGCCAAACAGCCGAAAAAGTATGGAAGTTACTGCCGATAGAAGGACAGGTAAATACTTGGGGAGATGAAATTTATTTTTCGATTGGAGAAGAAATTGAATTGGAAAAAACTGCCAATGAAGTAGTATCAATGGGTGATCTGGCATATTGGCCACCTGGTAAGGCATTTTGTATTTTTTTCGGTAAAACTCCTGCTAGTCAGGGTGATGATATTCGGGCAGCTAGTCCGGTAAATGTTTTTGGTAAGATCATTGGAGATGCCAAAATTTTTAAGCAAGTGCATTCAGGTTCTAATATAAGTGTTCAAAAGTAATACATTGAAAGAAATGTGAATTATGCTTAAAAAATTGACTTTCACTGTTTGTTATGTTAATTTGAAGAAAATCGAATATTGTATTGCCTCACTTTTTATCTGAAGTGGGGTAGAGGCGCGAACGATCAAGAGTACTGATAATGAGCTGAGCTGCAATGATTTATCAGGGAAGGGGTCTTCGCCGAAGTCTGAAAATCATTGCTCTAACATTCAGGCTGGGACTATGGTCAACAATCATAGTACTGTCATCAGGGAAAACTTCCGGTCTCTGATGGTGCGCTATCTCATCGAGAAGAGATAAGAGGGAGGTAAAAAGAAAGTTTGCTATTTATTTAGAGCAATCGATGAGCTCAGCGCTTGTTGATTGCTCTTTTAATTGTAACTAATAGTAAGGATAAGGAACTAATTTATTTTCAAAAAAAGTCTTTTCTAAAACACATCAAGAAGGGGGTTGATAATATTGATGTGAATAAATCATTATATTGTTTTATAAATTTTAGCTCAAATCCAGTAAAAAAATATTAGAAAGGAATATTTTAGAACAATGATTAAGAAAAACAGGTTTAATCGAATTTTTATTATAATTTTTTCTGTAATTGTGATTACGTTATTCTTGTCCTTGACAGGTTGGGCCATTCAGGGAGAGGAAAGCACGGGTACTTATGGAGTCTGGTCTTTGGTTCCACCTATTTTGGCTATTACTCTTTGTATGGTATTGAGAGAGGCTTTGATATCTTTATTTCTTGCTGTTTGGGCTGGTGCGACAATACTGCATAATGGCAATTTATGGGCAGGGGTTAACACTACAGCCAGTACTCTGGTATCATCAGTGGCTGATTCCTGGAATGCAAGTATTATCTTATTTTTTTTCGTAGTTGGCGGATTGATGGGTATGATTTTCTTCTCCGGCGGGGGACAGGCTTTTTTAGAATCACTAGCCAAGAAAGCCCACAATTCTAAAATGGCCCAAATATTTTCTTGGTTGGGTGGAATTGTAATCTTTATTGATGACTATGCAAATTCGGCCTTCATCGGAAATTTATTTCGACCTCTTTCTGATAAATATCATATTTCAAGAGAAAAACTTGCCTACATTGTAGATTCAACTGCTGCTCCCGTATCCTCCATATTTCTGATCTCAACCTGGATTGGATATCAGGTTGGTTTAATTGGAGATTCTCTTCCGGAGGGAATTGAACTTTCTCCTTATTTTTTATGGCTAAATAGTATCCCCTATAGCTTTTACTCTATTTTTGCAATTCTTATGGTGGGGATCATCGCTTATACCGGTAGAGATTTTGGACCTATGCTAAAAGCAGAATATCGTGCCAGGACAACCCATGAGCTATGGGCGAAAGATTCCAGACCTTTAGCAGCAACCTCAGAACTTAAGGTTGCCCCGAATGTTTCCTTAAAAGCAACCAATCTTTGGGTACCCATCGTAATATTGGTATTATTGTCATTCTATTTTATGTGGGTAACCGGAGGTGGAAGTGAAGCAGAATCATTTACCCAGGCTATATCTGATGCAGATTCCATGTTTGCCATTTTGTTAGCTACACTCTTTGCTTTTATTGTAGCTATGGTGATGTACATAGTTCAAAAAATTGCTACTGTAGCCGAAATAATGGATTCCTTTATGAACGGGGCACGGATGATGGTTTATGCAACATTGATTCTAATTACAGCCTGGTCAATCGGAAGTATATGTGATGAATTAGGGACTGCTCCTTA
>CAYSAA010000038.1:0-14435 GCA_964428905.1 uncultured Atribacterota bacterium | reverse complement strand
GGAGATATTCTCCGGGTAGGTGTTTTACGGGCGTATAAAATGGAGAACTTTTCGGGATCTTCTTTCCGTTGTTTTACTAAGTCGAAGAATCGGGTCTTTTTAATCCCTAAAATCTCTTGGGCATACTTTCTTCCTACCTTGTTAGCAATATATCGTTGGATAAACTCCTTTACCTGGATATTGTTAAATTTCTTGTGCATCTGAACCATAACCTAAAACCTCTCATCTTTTTAGTTTTAGATTATAGTTTCAAGGAGTTCACTTTTAAACTTTAAATCAGCTAAAAAGAGTTCACTTTTAATTTTTAATTCACAAAAACCCAATATATATTTGACAAATGATAAAGAACAATATAATATGATTATAGGTGAGATTTGCTTACGGAAAAGGACTATATAAGGTAAGAATTGCAGTAAATGTGCAATAAAATAAAAAATTTCATTCAATGAGTATAAAAGCCAACATCTAAATTCTAAGAAACAAGATAAAAATCAAACCATTATTCTTCACCTATTAATGAAAAAGACGATATACAAAAGGCCGATTTTTTCAAGAATAACCAGACGTAGCAATGCTACTGTATATTGGATTATTAATGAATGCATTGGTCTAGTATTGTTGGAAAATTTATAATAATCTCAAACTGCAACATAAAGCACCCATTCTTCGTTAGATCAGAAACGAAAGGATTAATGCGATAGGTGTTTATATAGTAGGGATTGTTCCCCAGAACGGTTTTACAATAATCAACGAACAAAAAAGATTTGGTTGCTTTGATGGCAATTTCATATAATTACAAAATGGTCGCACAAGAAAAGTCTTGAGCATATTAGTACTGAGAGGAGGTGGGAGAAGAAAGATGAGTTATGAAAGGGTTTTATTAGTCATATAACTAATAAGGCCATGCTTGAAAGTCAGACCATAGCCAAATTATCAGGTACTTTTGAGTACCTAAAAGTAATAGGAGGTTAAAGAGAAATGAAAAAAATGACATTTATGTTGGTCTTAATGCTCATCTTAACTGTCTTATGCATGTCAATGGCAACTCCTGTCTTTGCAGAAAAAGTTTCCATTTCATTTTCATACAACTCAATAAAAGATGGAAGGGGTGCTCAATCGGCAGAATGGGTTGAAGATATTGTTATTCCACAATTTGAAAAGGAGATGAAAGATAAAGGCATAGATGTTGAAGTAGAGGCACTTCCAAGCGGCGTCTCGCCGGAAGATTGGAAAATGCAATTTGTGTTGGATGTAAAAGGTGGAATTGGACCGGACGTAGCATGGATAGACCTATTCTGGGTACCGGAATTCGCAGAAGCAAATTTGATACTGCCTTTAAATGAGTATGTTGAGAAATGGCCAATTTGGGATGAATTTTATGAACCTGCCAAGGAAGCAGGCAGCCACAAAGATAATATCTATGCTATTATGTATGGTTCAGATGTAAGAATGATATACTACAATAAAGAGCTGTTTAAAAAGGCTGGGATAGCTATCCCATGGCAACCCTATAGCTGGGATGGTTTACTGACCACTGCCCGGATTATTAAGGAAAAACTGCCCGGTGTCATCCCATTACAGATAAATGCTGGTACGGATATGGGTGAAGCAACCACCATGCAAGGCTTATATATGGTGCTTCTAGGTGCAGGGGGGCGCCTTTATAATTGGGACACCGATAAGTGGATAATAGATAGTCCCATGTTAAGGGACACCCTTAACTTTTATAAAACAGTGTATATTGATGAGGATCTGGGAGATGCTGAAATGCAATTAACGGCTCAATCTAGAAATAAAACATTTGAGGCTTTTCAGCAGGATAAAATAGCTATGTTAGTTGAAGGCACTTGGTTCTATTCATCCGTAATAGCTCCTGGCGGAAGTGTACCTATACCAGACCGCGATGAACGGGTTGACTGGGCGGCCATGCCTGGTAAAGGAACTTTGGGAACACCAACTTTTGCCTGCATATCCGGTGGAACAGGCTTTGCTGTTAGTCCAAATAGTGAAAATTCTGACATAGCCTTTGAGCTAATCAAAACCGCTTTAAGGCCAGATGTTTTGGTAGAGTTGTTTAATAAAAAACCATTTTCCCCGATCTACCAAGAATTTGTAGAACTTCCCGAAGTTATGTCAGAAAAATTTATTGCTGAGACAAGTGAGGCTCTCATGCCATACACTACCATCAGACCAGCCAAACCAGAGTATCCGGAAATCTCCTATCAGGCGCAGTTACTAACTGAAGAAATTGTCATGGGTGTATCACCAGAAATGGCATTAGACAATTATGGACAGGGAGTTATTTCTATTGTTGGGGAAGAGAATGTTGAAAAATTAGAATAGTTGTTGGATGACTTATGCCATTTGATTAAATTTTGTTGTTGACCGTAGTCGGGTTTATTTAAACCCGACTACCATTTTTTTTAATTAACTTTAAAGGGTTGTACTGTTATTTAGCTTGTTAAAAAAGAGGGATGCAAAAGGGATATGTTATTAAAGAAACTTTAAGTGGTTTAACAAAACAAAGGAGAGAGAAAGGCAATAAAAGAAGGGGTTGTATAATAAAGATATGATTGAAGATGAAATCATCCTTTCTAAAAGAAGAGCGTTTTTATTTTTATTACCTGCATTGGCTTTTGTTGCTGTTTTTTTGGTATTCCCAGCTATTTGGGCATTTTATATAGGATTAACCAATGAAGCTCTGACAGGTAGATACGCCGTAGATCATCAATTTGTTTGGTTTGATAATTATATAAAAGCCTTCAGAGATCCGTGGTTTCGTAGTTCTGTTCAAATTAGTTTTAAATTTGTCTTTGGATCATTAGTGGGTCAGGCAGGTTTAGGATTGTTACTAGCTCTGTTACTGTACAACAAAAAAGGTATCGTAAAAGCCTTTGTAAGTAATATAGCGATTATGGCCTGGATAATACCGGGAGTAGTAGTTGCTTACCTTTGGGTTGCCTTTTTAGACAAAGATTTTGGTTTGCTAAATTCAATTTTAGAAACTTTGGGTTTTGCAAGACTAAATTGGTTTCAAACACTTCCGGTAGGAGTGATTATTGTTTTCAATATCTGGCGTGGAACGGCTTTTTCCATGCTTTTATTTACAGCCGCCTTACAATCAATTCCTCCATCTTATCTTGAGACTGCAGATGTTATAGGAGCCACAGGTTGGTCAAAATTTAAGGACATTATTATACCGTTAATTAGACCTCAAATATTAACTGATCTTATATTATTAACTCTGTGGACGTTTAATGTGTTTACTCCTTTTATCCTGACCAAAGGCGGACCTGGTCATATGACCGAGATTTTACCCATCTACACTTACCGGGTTGCTTTTTTGGGTACGCACAGGATAGGTCAGGGAGCTGCGATATCCACAATAATACTTTTAATTAATTTAAGTTTAGCTCTAATTTATCTAAAAATATTAAAGAGGAAGTGAGATAGTGTGACGCTAAAACAACGAAAGGATTTTTGGAATAATTTTTGGATATATCTGATCTTATTTGCCATCGCATTGTTCTTTGTCCTCCCCATGATATGGTTGGTGGTTGCACCATTCAGTTCCAAGGCTGGTTTAGCAGTAAAAGTAACCATCCCCACTTTAAATCATTTTAGAGAACTCTTTAAAAATGAAGTTGCAATGTTGGCCTTCAAAAATAGCTTTATCATATCATTATCGTCCACCATAGTTGTTGCTATTACTTCCATGCTGGCTGCTTATGCCTTATCCCGTTCAAATTTTAAATGGCGCAATACACTGTTATATGCCTTGTTGTTATTCTCAACGATTGTAACTGGGGTAGCAGCTATGGTCCCTTTATTCGTTTTAAATTTGAGGCTTGGTTTAATCAATTCTTATTTTGGTGTTATCTTTGTCTTTATAGGCGGATTTTTACCGGTAAGCATCTTTATTATAAAAGATTTTTTTGATGCCATACCCAAGGATTATGAAGAGGCAGCCATAGTAGCTGGAAGCACACCTTCACAGGGATTCTTTCAAATCATTCTGCCTCTTTCTCAGCAAGGAATGGTGGTTATTGCTTTATATGTTTTTATGAATACTTGGGGAAGTTTTCTGATGCCTTTTATTTTGCTGAGGAGTGTTAATAAATATCCTGTATCAGTAGCCATATATACTTTTTTTACCCAAGAGGGCCTTCCAATGTTAGGGCTCCTTGCAGCCTATTCATTATTATATTCTATCCCGGTAATTGTGCTTTATATTATTATAAACAAAAAATATGGTTTTGGATTTCACGGGGGAATAAAAGGATAAAAAAGGAGGCATGTTGATGCAAGAGGTAGTATTTGAAAAAGTAACAAAAAGATTTGAAAAAGTCGTTGCAGTGAATGAAGTTAGCTTTCAAGTCAACGAGGGTGAATTTTTTACCTTATTAGGCCCTTCCGGTTGCGGGAAAACAACCATATTAAGACTGATAGCAGGTTTAGAGATACCTCAATCAGGCAGCATTTACATCAGAAACAAGAATGTAGAGGATTTGTCAGCCAAAGATCGTAATGTTGGTATGGTATTTCAAAATTATGCACTTTTCCCCCATATGAACGTTTTTGATAACATAGCCTACCCCTTGAAAATTCGGAAACAGTCACCGGAACAAATAAAGAAAAAAGTGATGAAAGTAGCGGAAAATCTTCAAATAAAAGTGTTATTAGATAGAAAACCCGACCAGATCAGTGGGGGGCAGCAGCAGAGAGTGGCCTTGGGTAGGGCTATGGTGCAAGAACCGAATGTCTTTTTATTTGATGAACCTTTGAGTAATCTTGATGCGAAACTGCGTATAGAGGCAAGAAGTTTTCTAAAATATCTACAAAGAGAGCTGAAGACAGCTGCAATCTATGTTACCCATGATCAAAAAGAAGCACTTGCAATATCTGACAGAATTGCCATATTAGATAAAGGCGTTGTTATACAGATGGGAACTCCCAGAGATATCTACAAGAATCCAAAGAACGTCTTTGTGGCCGCATTTATCGGGGACCCTCCTATGAATCTTTTCGATTGCTATTTAAGGTATGACCATAATAGGGCCATTTTAGATTTTTCAAAGATACAATTAGATATATCTTCAATAGCAAATTCTATAAGAAGAAAAGTAAGTGACGGAGAGGAAATCATATTTGGAATCAGGCCGGAAGACATTGCTATTGAATATAAGAATGTATCGCAAAACAGTATAGAAGGAAAGGTGTTTGTAGTAGAAACTTTTGGCCCGGAAACCATAATCCATGTTAAAGTAAATGATTTAACACTTATTGTAAGAGTTTTTAGAGAGACAAATGTCAGTATTGGAAAGACAATCTCACTAAGAATAGACTTAAATAAGATCTATGTTTATAAAAAAGAAAATGGAAAGATTATCATATAAGAAGAGAATAAAATTAACTCCCATGAGGCACCGGGTAAAGAGGAGATATTTTAAAATATTAACCCGGATTGATTGGGGCATAAAAGAAAAATATATGATTTGAGGAACTAAAGAGATGCCCATTTATAGTAAGATATTTACACCGAGTGAGAGCAAAACCTTATCTGACTTTAATGTGCCCATTGCCAAAGGGACCAAAGAGATATTGATAAAAGGCAACTATCACCCGAAGAACATAAGTGATATCCAACAGACAAATAATCTAATCTATCAGGCTGTGTATAAATATTTGAGGTCGGATCGGGAAGATTCACTTTTATCCGGACTTGATTGGGAGCGTTATCAGGATAATTACAAAAAAAATATCATTAAATTATTTCCCTCAATTTATAATCTCTTTAATTATACCTTAATAGATTCAAATGGCCTGGTCCGTGCCAGGGGAAACAACAAATTTTTTGAGACCATCCAGATTAGCCAAGAAAAAGCGAGTATTGGATGTGTTGCTGGCTCCTTACCTGCAGGGGGATGGAGATTGGTAGTGGAGGCTCACACCGTCATCTCAGAATCGGTGAACTTAAGTATTGAGGTGAAACTTAACCAGGAATTTACTCCAGGGATTAAAGCAACAGAAAAGTGTTTGGAAGAACTTCAAAACTTGGAACAAGAAGAGCCCCTTTTTAGAGAAGAAGGAGAAGTGAATCCCGGATGGTTTGGTGGAGATTTCCATGTTCACTCTCATCACAGTGACGGGCATCACTCTGTCTATGAATTGATGACTTATTTGGAAAGCAAAGGTCTGGATTTTTTCTTGCTGACCGATCATAATACCACCGCTGGTTGGAAAGAGAAATATTTGTCAAAAACCCTGGTAATCCCAGGCATAGAGGTTTCTACTTTTTTTGGTCATTTTGTGCTTGTCAACTGGATTGGAGATTTTAATTGGTTTTCACTTCGGGAAAAAAGTACTTTTCAGGATGTGGCAACGAAAATAAAAAAAAGAGAGACCCTTCTTTCTGTGTCTCATCCAGAAAGCATTGATGACCCGATATGCTCTGGATGCAGGTGGAATTATTCCAAATTTTGCTGGGGATTAGCAGATATGATTGAAGTCTGGGCGGGGTCTTGGTCTGGAAGAAGAGCTGAAAATATCAAAACCTTAAAAAAATGGGAAGATTTGCTTAACAGGGGTTTAAAAGTAGTGGCAGTAAGCGGTTCGGATATTCACCAACTGAAACCTTATAAAAAAGATTATGGACGGACTTATGTATGGGCCGAATCAAAGACAAGAGATGGAATTATAGATGGATTAAAGAAAGGAAAAGCTTATATTAGCAGTGGTCCTAAAATAAATTTTCATCTGATGACGGATAAAGGAATTATTGCTTCATTGGGAGAAGAATTGGAAGTTGATTGTCATACTGGCATTAGTTTATTAGTTAATATTGAGAACAAGAAAAGCAAGAAAAAACTTCATCTCGAAGTCATTAAAAATGGTTTGGTCTATTATTCCGGTGACTTTTTTATGAGGAATTTAGAGCTTGATTGCCCTGACAAAATATCTGAAAATTGCTGGTATTACTTGAGGGTGCTTGATGAGAGAAAGTGTATGGTTGGTTTAACTAATCCGATTTTTATCGTTTGTCGTTAAATTATGATGTGAGAGTACTTTAACTTTACCCGGTTGTATAGGATGATTATCAAGGGAAATCAGGAATATAGAAAGGAAGGTTCTTGTACTTCAAGAGACTTAGCCAATAGTATAGTTTTATAGAATTAGAAGGCGAGTATTCCGTAATCAGTGCCATTAAAAAAAATGAATATGAAGACAAATTATTTGTTTGAGTTTATAATTCTATTGATAGAGAGGCAAGCGGAAAAAAGTTTGGGTTTAAGATTCATAAAGTCTATCTGGGTATGTGGTATGAAAGTATAGAGAGAGATTACTATATAATGAAGAAGTTAAAATAATTGATTTATAATCTAAAATATTAATATTAGCAAGAATTGGAAAAATTTTAAAATTAAACATATAATAAACAAACAGGAATTAAATATAAGAATATTTGAAGGGGGAAAAATAACTACAGTACTTTTTCAGCCTCGAATTTATTATTGGTACAAATGGAATAAATTAAGGGGTAGTTTACCAGAAAAGTATAAAAAAATGAGTATGATATAGGTCTATGAAAATCTGCAAATTTCCCCAAGATATTTTCCAGAAATTCTCGGCTTGGCTGGTGTAAAAGCCGAATATTCTAGAAAAGTAAAAATAAAAGAAGAGATAAAAAATGATACAAAAAATACAATTATTTATACTCCTAAAGGAGAAATCATTAAGGAAGAAAAATGGTCTCCTGATAATTTTGATTGGCGCATATCGAGATATCCTATTAAGAATTCTGAGGATATAGAAAATTAATATGTTTAGTTGAAAATATGAATTGGAAATTTTTAGAAGAAAATTTTAAGGAAGCAAGGAGAATTTTTAAAGACAAAGGTGAACCACAATTTTTTCTACCGCGGAGTGGCTATCAGGCACTTTCCATCGATTGGATGGGACTTGAAAATTTTACATATGGGTTATTCGATTTTCCAAAAAAAATTGAACAATTAATGAAAGCAATTAATAGATCTTACAATAGTCTCTATGAAGATATAATTTCTTACGGGAAAATAAAGATAATTAATTTTGGAGAAAACATAGATGTAAATATAGTTCCTCCTCAGTATTTTGAAAAATATTGTATTCCTTTTTATGAAGAGAGAGTAGGTCAGTTAAAGAAAGCAGGAATTTATACTCATATACATATCGATGGGAATTTTAGGCCTTTACTTAAATACCTTCGAAACCTACCATTTGATGGTTTTGAAGCACTAACGCCACTTCCTCAAGGAGATGTAACACTTGAGGAGATAAAAGAGGCAATAGGAGAAAAAATCCTTCTTGATGGGATTCCTGCTATCTTCTTTCTTCCTAACTATTCTTTGGAAAAAGTTTTAGAGTTTGTTGGAAGTTTAGTGAAAATATTTTATCCCAAAATTATTCTGGGTGTTTCCGATGAGTTGCCCCCTGCAGCAAATACAGAAAGAGTACGGAATATTTCTCAATATTGTATGAACTTAGGCAAAGCTGAATTTTGAAAGTGGAATGGATATAAAGAAAAGAAATATTAATTATAACTTAAGACTAAACTTCGAGAAATACCTTGAAAGTCAATCATTTATCCTTTTCCAGTGCCTCTTGAAAAATAGTGTGTATTGATGTACTATTTAATTGGGTTATCTTAAATTAAACCTTATAATGTTTTTATTTTTTTATGGAGGTTTTTGATGGCCCATCTCGAGTTTATCTTATCTACTTTTACAGAAAATAAAGCACATACTCTAATCTAAAAAAATGGAGGAATAGAGGAATATATGACTATAACGTCAAGAGAAAGAATTCTACTTTCTATTAGACACGAGGAACCTGAATGACGTGAAGAGAAATATCTCGAAGATCTTGAATGCTACCTTAATAGAATTGGGAAGTATATTGATATGATTGTTTTGGGAGATGATTATGGTACTCAAGGGGGCTTGCAAATATCTATCAAGATATTTAGACAATTATTCAAACCTCATTTGAGAGCCTTGTGTAACTTTATAAAGAAAAAGAGTAATGTTTATATCTTTCTACATTCTTGTGAAGCAGTAAGCAAACTGATTCCTGATTTTATTGATGTAGGAATAAAAATATTAAATCCAGTACAAACAAATGCAAAGAGGATGTCTCCAGATTTTTTGAAAAAGGAATTTGGCAAAAACATAATCTTTTGGGGCGGTGGATGTGATACCCAAAGGATACTTCCTTTCTGTACTTTAGAAGAAATTGAAGATGACATAAAGAAGAGAATTGATATATTTGCTCCAGGTGGTAGTTTTGTCTTTGCAGCAATCCACAATATCCAAAATGGAGTATCTCCTGAGAAAGTTTTAAGAATCTTTGATGCTGCCAGAGATCATGGAAGATACTAAGGAGAAATTAAAATGACTAATATAAATAATAAACCATATAAAGCATTTATTGTGCCCCATACTCATTGGGATAGAGAATGGTATCAAACATTTCAACAATTTAGGATTAGACTAATCGATCTCATAAATAATTTAATCAATATTTTAAAAGAGGATAGTACATTCAGCGATTTTACTCTAGATGGCCAGACTATTGTGCTGGAGGATTATTTAGAGGTTTATCCCGAAAAAAGAGAAATTTTAAAGAAATTCGTCGCAGAAGGCAGGATTCATATCGGTCCGTGGTATGTATTGCCTGATGAATTTTTAGTAAGCCCGGAATCAATTGTAAGAAACTTGCTCTTAGGTCATAAAATTGCCTCTGAATTTGGTAGAGTAATGAAGGTTGGTTATATACCTGATCCTTTTGGCCATATAACTCAGATGCCCCAAATTTTGAGAGGTTTTGGAATTGATAATATCATTTTCTGGCGTGGTATAGATTATGAACAGAGCCAGGGAAATGAGTTTATCTGGCAAGGACCTGACGGAACAGAACTTTTTGCAGTTCATTTACCCATAGTCGGTTATGGTAATGCCAGTAGTTTATCTGAGGAGGTTATACCTGCTTATAAGTTCATAAAAAAGGCAATTGAAGATTTATTGTCTCGAGAAACTTCAAAATCATTGTTATTATTAAATGGCGGTGACCATTTAGAGGCCCAACCTTCTGTTCCTCGTTTGGTAAAAGAGTTAAATAAATTTTTCGACGGTATAGAGGTAAAACAAGGAAATTTGGAAGAGTATATCGATTATGCCAAGGATACAGCCAGGCCTGGTCTTAATAAAGTTACCGGTGAATTCAGGTCAACTAGAGGTGCTCCGGTTTTGCAAAGTGTCTATTCGTCCAGGATGTATATTAAACAGGCTAATGAAAAGTGTGAAAATACACTGGAAAATTGGGCTGAACCAACTGCTTCCCTGGCCTGGTTGCTGGGAAAAGATTATCCTCAAAATCTAATTTGGGCAAGCTGGAAGTGGTTATTAAAAAATCACCCTCATGATAGCATCTGTGGCTGCAGTATTGATCAGGTGCATAAAGAAATGATAACTCGCTTTGATTGGTCGAAACAGATTGCCCAGGAAGTAATTAATAAAAATTTAGATTATCTTGTTGGGAAAATCAAGATTAATAATTTGAAGGTGAATGAGCTGGCTCTGGTAGCTTTCAATCCTTTGCCTTATCCCCTTGATGAAAATGTAGAGGCAAAGGTTAAGTTCCCTAAAGGGATTAACTTAAATAGTGCAAAGGTCTTAACTACTGAGGGGGAAGAGATTCCCTATCAATTAAAAGGGTATGGTTTAGATTACAAAACTATTTTTAATCCTTTTGAGGGCCCTAAATTTCCGGAAGTAAATTATGCAGATATATCTTTTACGGCCAAAGGTATTCCTGCTGGTGGTTATAAAACTTTTATTATTAAGGCAATTTATGATTTAGAAATTTCTCAAGAATATGAGACAGATATAAGAGTTGGCAATGAGTATATTGAAAATAAATATTATAAAATTATTGTTGAAGAGGATAGGGGAACAGTAACCATTATGGACAAGCTAAATCATAAAATTTTTAAGAACTGTCATAGATTGGTAGATGGGGGAGATACAGGTGATGAATATACTTATTCCCCTCCTTTGAACGACCAGATAGTAGTGAGTCATTTAAATACTATCAGCACCAGAGATGTGGGTCCAGCCGAAGCAACTTTAAATATAGCGGGGAAAATGATATTACCAGTGGGACTAAAATCGGATAGGAAATCACGATCAGATATGAAAGTAGAATGTTATATTGATTCTGAAATAAAATTGTATAGTGAAATTCAGAGGATAGAATTTAAAACCAAATTTGATAATAAAGCCTGTGACCATCGTTTACGGGTTGAGTTTCCTACCAATATTAAAACAAATAATGTTTATGCTGAGGGTCATTTTGATGTGGTAAAACGGCTTATTAAGTTTCCTGATAGTGAAGGATGGGTAGAAAAATCTTATAAAACTACCCACAATTCAGGATTTATTGATATTAATGATGGAGAGTATGGCATTGCTTTGCTGAATCAGGGGCTGCCTGAATATGAGATATTACCTGAAAATAATACTATAACGTTAACTTTGGTTCGCAGCGTAGGTTGGCTATCACGGGATGATTTGGAGTATAGAAAAGTAGGGGCAGGTCCTTCTCTGCCAACACCAGAAGCACAATGTTTAGGCCAACACACTTTTTTTTATGCTCTTATACCTCATCAGGGTAATTGGGATGATGCCCGTATCCCCCAAAGGACAAGACAATATAAAACAAAAGTATTAACGAAACAATTAAAAAATCAACAAGGAAATCTTCCAGATAGATATAGTTTTATGGAATTAGAAGGGAAGAATTTAGTAATCAGCGCTTTTAAAAAGCATGAATGTGAAGATAAATTGGTAATCAGGGTTTATAATCCTACTGAGAAAAATATTACTGAAAAAATTAAATTTGGATTTAATATCCGTAAAATATTTCTCGGTAGATTGGATGAAAGATATGACAAGGAATTATTATACGGTGACGGAGTGAGAATAACACTTAAACCAAAAGAGATAAAGACGATTATTCTTGAAGTGTTATTTGAATAGGCTAAGATAATT
This sequence comes from uncultured Atribacterota bacterium, assembly GCA_964428905.1. Taxonomy (GTDB): domain Bacteria; phylum Atribacterota; class Phoenicimicrobiia; order Phoenicimicrobiales; family Stramentimicrobiaceae; genus CAYSAA01. The sequence goes on along the minus strand of CAYSAA010000038.1, from coordinate 2,349 downwards.
TTCTTCCCCATTTTATTCACCAGGTTATTGTTTATTTGTATTGCCAATTGAGTTAAATTTTTACTATGCTTTGTTTTTTTTAGCATGCAAAAGCCTGGTAAGAAATTATGCCGGTCATATCAGTGAAGAGGAAAAACCCCCTGCTGTATTTTAACAAGAAAAAAATGTAGGTATTTCAATGAATTATATGACGAATTATATGGAGAAATACAAATGTCAGCTATAAAAATAAGTATTATAGGCGCAGGAAGTGCTTTCTTTTCTTTGAGATTAGTAGGAGACCTTTGTAAAACAAAAGCTCTATCCGGAAGCTCAGTTTCGCTTATGGATATCGATGAAAAGCGTCTAAATTCAGTTCACGATTTAGCAAAAAGATATGCGAATCAATTGGGGACTAATTTGAGGTTCGAGAAAACAACAGAATTAAAACGATCAATTGAAGACACGGATTTTGTAATCAACACTGCACTTGTAGGTGGTCATGAGCAAATGGATATCAGTAGAAAAGTAGGAGAAAAGCATGGCTATAAAAGGGGAATAGATAGCCAGGAATTCAATATGGTTTCTGACTATTACACCTTAAGTAATTACAATCAACTTAAATATTTTTTAGAGGTAGCCCATAATATGGAAGAAATATGTCCTAATGCCTGGCTTCTTCAGTCTGCCAATCCGGTTTTTGAAGGCACATCCCTAATATCCAGAAATTCTCACATTAAGGTTGCAGGCTTTTGTCATGGACATTATGGTGTTAACACTGTGGCAAAAAGCTTAGGACTAGATATGAAAGAAATAAACTGGCAGGTTGCAGGATTTAACCATAATATATGGCTTACTCGTTTTCTTAATAAAGGCAAGGATGCATATCCACTCCTGAACCAATGGATAGAAGAAGAGGCGAGGAAATGGAAACCCAAAGACCCTTTTGATAACCAGATGAGCCCGGCAGCAATTGATATGTATAAATTTTATGGAAGGATGCCCATAGGCGATACTGTCAGGAACGGGAGTTGGAAATACCATTACAATCTGGAGACAAAGAAAAAGTGGTATGGAGAGCCCTGGGGAGGAGCAGATTCTGAATTGGGCTGGGCCTGGCATCAGGAAAATACTTTGAAGGCATCAACGGATAAGCTTTTTAAGCTTACCTTAGATAATTCTGTTGATCTTTTGCAAGAATTTCCACCTGAAATCAAAAGTGGAGAACAACACGTTCCATTTATCGATGCATTGACGAATGATAACCAAGAAAGATTGATATTAAATATTCCAAACAAGGGACCAATTATCCCACATATTCCCGAAGATGTTGTGGTAGAAGTTCCAGCTATAGTCGATAAGAAAGGCCTTCACCCAGAAGAAATTACTCCACCAATACCTGAGAGGATAATAAATATTTATCTTGTCCCTCGGATGCTGAGGATGAAGTGGGCATTGGAAGCATTTATTTCTGGTGACAGAATGATACTTCAAGAAATACTGATAAGAGATCCCAGGACTAAATCTTTTGAACAGGCAGAAGCAGTTATAGATGAGATACTTGCCTTACCTTTTAATAAAGAAATGAAGAAAGATTATGAAAATGAAAAATAGGTTAAATATTTTAGCGATTTCGATAATTAAAATAATGTACGTCAGACGTCATACCGTCCTTTAACAGCATACGCAAAAATCTAGGGCTCTATAATTGAAAATAACATTTAACTATAGAATAAACTGATGAATCAGGATAGTCGAAAGCCTTCTTTTAGGTCAGGTCTTGAAGTAAAAGTTTTTCTTTATTTCACAAACCATTTTTCTATCCTTAAATTGTTTCTTGATCTTCTGAATCTATTTCAACAATTCCTACCTGGCAATGACCTTCTTCTCCACCTCATCTGTCTTCAATTTTTTCTGGTTTATATTAAATAATCAGGTATAAAAACTTGGAAAATATGTTCACACCTTATATTATAGTTAACAGAATGGTCAAAAGAATTGAGAGCTAAATTAAAATATGGAATATAATATATTATTGCAAGAACTTGTACATGATATGTTTTTTTAATATAGGAGGTTAGAAGAGTATGAAAAAGAGATATAACCAGGTATTTCAATTCAGGATTACATTGAAATATATCGAACCAAAAATATATCGCGTTATTCAAGTTCCGGAAAATTATAGCTTTTGGGATTTGCATGTTGCTATCCAGGATGTTATGGGTTGGGTTGATTATCATCTTCATGAGTTTATAGTTACTGATCCATTAACCAAGAAGAAAATCAGGATTGGTATTCCCACAGAAGAAGAATTTTTTGTAGAAAAAACTATTCCAGGCTGGAAAGCAAGGATTGCTGATTGTTTTTCTA
>CAYSAA010000037.1:0-2213 GCA_964428905.1 uncultured Atribacterota bacterium | reverse complement strand
GAAATTTATCATGGTGCAGCTGCCGGAAAAGTGTGATGAAAAATCCGAAGCCTATAAGGCCGGGTATAAGACTATTGCAGATATAGGCAAAGAAAGAATACGAAGAGTGATAGATAAAATTAAAAAGGAAAACAGCCAGAGTTTATTTAAAAATCCCCTGGACTTAGGATTTAAGTCTTTCAAACTGGACAGCTCCAACTTTAAAATCTGGAATACTGGGGGTATTTCACCGGAGCAGAAAGCACTGGAAAAACAGCTGGAACTGCATATTAACCACATTAATCCAGATTCCAGCCGGGAGGATATCCTCTTTGAGATTCTGCTTAAAGCCGGTTATCAGTTATCCAGCAGGATTGAAAAGCTAAGTTTAGCAGGCAAGAATGTCTATTCAGTAGATAACGGGAATATGCTTATCTGTTTGGAAAAACAATTGAGCAAAGAAGTTATCAAGGCAATGGCTGAGAGAAAGCCCGGAAGGGTCATCTGTCTGGATCAGGGGTTTGTCAATAATGACCAGCTAAAAACCAATGCGGTGCAGATTATGAAGTCCAAAGGCATTGATGATTTCCGAACAGTATAAACAGTACAGAGAAATGCAGTTATAATAAATACTTATCAATTTAATAAAATATATATCATGGAGTAATGTAATTTGGATATAGAAAAAATACTGAAAAAACTACGAAAATTGCCTTCAGAAACTGAATGGGTAGAATTTAAAACTGCAGCAAACACTTTTCATTTTGGCGAGTTAGGTAAATATTTTTCTGCGATTAGTAATGAAGCAAATATAAAGGGTAAGGAGTATGGATGGCTCATTTTTGGTGTAGATGATAAATCGCGCGATATTTTAGGAACAAATTATCGATTATCAAGAAAAGATTTAGACAGTTTAAAAAGGGAAATTGCCAATAAAACAACAAACAGAATCACATTTATAGAAATATATGAACTTGATTCTCCGGAAGGCAGGGTTGTTATGTTTCAAATCCCTGCAGCACCAAGGGGAATTCCGATTGCCTGGGAAGGGCATTATTATGGAAGAGATGGAGAATCATTATCTGCATTAAATATACAAGAAATAGAATATATCAGAAATCAAAATAGAGGCAGTGATTGGTCAGCAGTAATTTGTGAAGATGCCTCGATAGATGATTTAATGCCTGAAGCATTAGCTAAAGCAAAAGATGAATTTAAAAAGAAATATAACCATCTATCTCAAGAAATAAAAGAATGGGATGATATTACCTTTCTAAATAAGGCTAAAATAGCAATTCAGGGAAAAATCACCAGGACTGCTATTATTCTTTTAGGGCGAACTGAATCAGAACATTTTATTTCTCCAGGTGTAGCTAAGATATCCTGGATACTTAAATCTGATGAGAATATTGAGAAAGATTACGAACATTTTGGGCCGCCCTTTATTTTAAATGTTGAGAAGGTTTTGAAAAAAATACGAAATCTGAAATATAGATATTTACCCGATAATACATTGTTCCCCATAGAAATAAATCAATATGAGCCCTATGTTATTCGAGAAGTACTTCATAATTGTATTGCCCATCAAGACTATAGGCTAAATTCAAGAATTATTGTAGTTGAACGGCAGGACGATCTACTATTTACTAATGCTGGAGATTTTATTCCGGGAAATGTAGAAGCAGTAATTGAGCAGGATGCACCACAGTCATACTATCGCAACCATTTTTTAGCAACTGCAATGGTAAATCTAAATATGATTGATACTATTGGAGGGGGGATTAAAAAAATGTTTTATTTACAGAAAAATCGATTTTTCCCTCTGCCTTCGTACGATTTGGATAAGAAGGATAAGGTTTCAGTAAGAATTACCGGCAAAGTTATTGATGAAAATTATACAAGATTACTTATGAAAAATACAAATCTGGATCTCCAAACCATTATTGCTTTAGACAAAGTTCAGAAAAAAGAGAGGATAGACAAAGAGGAATACAGAAAATTAAAAAAACAAAAATTAGTAGAAGGCCGTTATCCCTCTATTTATGTAATTTCAAAAATCGTAGAAGCTGCCGGGGATAAAACACAATACATTAAACACAGGGCCTTTAATAAAAAACATTATAAAAAAATGATTATTGATTTATTAAAAGAATTCGGGTCTGCAAGCAGAAAAGAGATTGATGATTTATTAATGAATAAACTGTCTGATATCTTGACAGATAAACAGAAGAAAA
>CAYSAA010000036.1:0-1501 GCA_964428905.1 uncultured Atribacterota bacterium | reverse complement strand
AGGTGGTAATGGTTAAATAAATATGGTTTTAGCATCGAAAAGATTAAGAGAAGCTATCTGACAATTTTTCAACTGAAGTCTAAAGCAGGCAGTTATATTACTCAGAAACATTCAGTTAAAATATAAGTAAAAAGCAAAAGTAAAAATAAACAGGAGAAAGATAAACCTATTTTATAGAGGTTCTGAAAGCCACCCGCTTTGTGGGTGCAATATTTATTAATGTAATGTGAGAAAAAGTGAAATTACTGCGATGAAGTTTTTTATAAATGAACTATTAATTATTAATATTTTATTAAGAGTTTTTAGTTAATACTTGTTACTTGTTTTTAGCCATTGATATAGGGTAATTATTGAGCAGGAAGATAGAAAATAATTTTATGAAACAGGTAATTAGCCAACCATTTATTATATGTCCTCGGTGTGGTAAAAAAACTTTTGGAATTAGTAAGATATTTCCGGATTATTATCTTCGAAAATGTAGTGAATGTTCTTATCCGGATGAACAACGTAATGAAGCGAAAATTTATTACATACTACCTCATCTCTCCAAGAAAATTGTTTATATTGATCAGTTTGCCCTCAGCTATATGGTACGAGCACTTCATCCTGATATGAGAGCTACCGGTAATAGCAAGGCGGATAATTTTTGGATACATTTATATCAAAAATTGGACAGATTAATAAAGATGCAGATAATTATTTGTCCACAATCAAACTTTCATTTCCAGGAATCTGTTGTTTCAAGTTTCTTTGAGCATCTAGAAAAGATGTATCATTTATTATCCAGAGGTTCAAAATTTACAGATCAATACCAGATTAGAAAGGCTCAAATTGAAGATTCTGTAAGAAACTGGATTCGGAGGTCAACAACGAAAGAAATAGTTGGTTCTACGCAACCGGTTTTTAATCGGGATGTTAATACCTGGCTCCCCAGGGAAATTCAGTTTAGTCCATCTCAGTATTCACAATCTTTTGAGGAAGCACTAAGGGAATCAAGAGAAAGAATTCACCAACAATGGATTCAGGAATTCTATATTTGGAAAAAATATGCAAATGCTAAGTTTGAACAATGGATAGAAGATTTTTATTCATCTTTAAAAAAAGAGATTTTAAGGGTTCATCCTGATTATTTAAAGCACTTGATTAACCTTCCTGCCAATAATATTCATGATATTAAACTATGTAAATTCTTATTGGAATCAATAGATTTCCTGAATTTGATTCATACAGTATTTGATAAAGAAGGGATTGCTCACAATGATTTTTGGTTAAAGGTCTGGGAATATCTTCAGTCTGAGTCATTTCAGCAGATACCTTTTATCAAGTTATCTGCCCTATTTTATGCCTCATTTGCTCGTAAGGCTGGTTCTGGGCAGAAAAAACCCCCTGATAGAGGAATCACTAACGATCTAAATGTACTCTCATTATTGTTACCTTACTGTGATGCCATGTTTATAGATAATCAGTGTCGAGGCTGTTTGGAAGAAAAAGATGTACGGGA
>CAYSAA010000035.1:0-65377 GCA_964428905.1 uncultured Atribacterota bacterium | reverse complement strand
ACCAAAGTTAGTACACAGATTCCATCGGCATAGCATCGTTAGATGAGCATTTACAATTTTCTATCTAATCTTGTTATGCTTTTTATTTTGTCAATTTATTTAACCATTACCACCTTCTTAGAAGGTGGTAATGGTTAAATAAATTGGTTTTACCATAAAAAAGATTAAGATAAGCCAAATGATCATTTTTCACCTGAAGCCCAAAGCAGGCAGTTGTATTGCTTAGAAATATCCAGTTAATAGAAAAGAAAAAGCAGAACAAGAAGTAACCAGGAAAAAGTTAAATTTCTTTTAGAGGTTCTTACAGCCACCCTCTATGCGGGTGCGATATTTATTATGAATAACATAAAGGGAATGCACAAGGAAAATAAAGGAGGAATTTTTTGAGAGAACAATTATATGCCCTGTTAATACTACAGGAAATGGATAGTGAGATTCTTAATGAGGAGAAAAAACAAAAAAGACTTCCTGTCAGAATCCGCGAAATAGAAATCTTAATAGAAAATATAGAGAAAAAATACCAGCAGAGGAAAGAAAGCTTAAAAGAACTACAGTTAAGAATTAAGAGAAGAGAGATTGATGACAGGGCGATTGATGAAAAAGTTAAAAAACATCAGGATGAATTGTATGGCGGGAAAATTAGTGATATAAAAGAATTAAAACAGTTGCAGAAAGTGATAGAATCACTGAAGGATGAGAGAGACAAAGTTGAAGAAGGTTTATTAATTCTCATGGATGAAGAAGATACACTAAAAATAGATTTAAGTGAAATTGAACAGGAATTATCACGGGCAAAAGATCGGCTGGAAAAAACAAGAAAAGAAGTTAACCAACTGGCAAAAGTAATCAATGAAAATATTGAGAAGAAAAATATGAAAAGGGTAGAAATAGTCAATAAAATCACTGATTATGAACTACTGGAAAGATACCGCATGTTAAGAAGTGAAAAGGAAGGGAAGGTTGTGGTGGAGATTGACGGACCTACTTGTAGCGGATGTAACCTTTCTTTGCCCAGTGATATCATTTATCATCTACAGAGGGATGACCTTCTGATTACCTGCCCGAATTGTAATAGAATACTGGTTTGGAAAAAGAAATCATAGTATAATTATAATGAACAGAATAAATATCCCTTGGCAAGTAAATCAGGTAATCGCAGACTTTCTTTTATAGTCTGAGGAAAGTCCGAGCTCCACAGGGCAGAGTGCTGGGTAACACCCAGTGGGGGTAACCCCAGGAAAGTGCTACAGAAAAGAAACAGCCTTTATGGCAATGGTGAAAAGGCAGGGTAAGAGCCTACCAGTTATTGGGTGACCAATAAGCTTAGCAAACCCCGCTTGGAGCAAGATCAAGAAGGAAACAGGTAGTTGCCCGCTATAAGTTTCCGGGTAGATCGCTAGAAGTATAAGGTAACTTATGCTCCAGATAGATGATTACCACATTGTTTCTCTTTATTATTTAAAGAAGAAACAGTGACAGAACTCGGCTTATGATTTGCTTGTCAAAAAAGAAGCGCATTTTTAAGTGCGCTTCTTTTTTGTTTCCTATTTTTTCTTTGCATTTCTCTGGTTTATTCACTAAGTAATGGTTCGTATCATCACCTTTCCTACTATTTTCTGAATTTTTTTTAAAAATTTTTAAAAAAAAGAGGATTTTTCTTGCAAAGTGTAGTATACTATTTATACATAAGTGGAGGAAAGTGGAGGAAAGTGGCAAAATGATGTTCCTGGGTCAGTATGAACATTCTCTGGATAAAAAGGGTAGAATTATTATGCCTTCCAGGTTTCGGGAGGATTTAGGAGATCCTTTTGTCATAACCTTCGGGTTAGATAGATGCCTTTTTGTTTATCCTATGGAAGAATGGCAAAAGTTGGCCAACAATCTTCAGGCACTTCCTTTCGGTAAAAAAGATGCCCGGGCTTTTAGTAGAACCTTAGCCTCCAGAGCATTGATTAGCCATTTTGACCAGCAGGGAAGAGTTGTTATCTCCAGGTATTTAAGAGATTATGCTGAGATTAATAGTAATGTCATGATTATCGGTGTTTTTGAGCGTATTGAAATCTGGGATTTAGACAGGTGGAGAGGATATGCAGAAGAAACAGAACAATCCTATGAAGATATTGCTGAGCGTATTTATGAAAAAGAAAGACACGATTCGTGATGGATTTTCATATCCCGGTGATGTGTTCACAAGTTTTATCTTATTTAATTACAAAAACAGAAGGAGTCTATGTTGACTGTACTTTAGGGGGAGGTGGTCATGCAAAAGAAATTATAAAGAAGATCTATCCTGAAGGGTTGCTTATCGGGTTGGATCAGGATGTAGAAGCTTTGGAGTATGCCAGAGAAAACTTAAGAGCTTATCAGGATAAAATCATAATGATAAAAAGTAATTTTACTCATTTGGAAATGTCGTTACGGGATCTGGGTTTGAAAAATGTTACCGGTGTTTTGATTGATTTAGGTTTATCATCTCACCAAATTAATTCTCAATCTAGAGGTTTCAGTTTTTTAGAAGAGCATCTTTTAGATATGAGGATGGATGTAAGCAAAACATTGGATGCACGCTATATTGTAAACCATTATTCAGAAAAAGAATTATGGAACATTTTTAGTAAATATGGAGAGGAACGTTTCTCACGGTCAATTGCCAGGTTAATTGTAAAAGAGAGAAATAATAAACCAATTCAAACAACAACACAGCTGGCAAAATTAATTACTGATGTTTATAGTAGGTATAAAAAAAATAAATGGCGCATCCATCCAGCCACCAGAGTATTTCAAGCCTTGAGGATTGAGGTCAATAATGAGTTAGAGGCACTAAGAGGAGTATTATACCAGGCGGTTAACTTTCTAGCACAGAAGGGAAGGATTTGTGTGATCTCCTATCATTCATTAGAGGACAGGATTGTTAAACATACATTCAAAGAATTGGCGAACAAAGAAAGAATTACTCTTTACGGGTATGGATTGAGAGTAATATCAAAAAAACCATTTTATCCTACCGAAAACGAGATTAATGAAAATCGTAAAGCCCGTAGTGCCAAAATGAGAGTTGCTGAAAAAATATTTTCAGAGAAAGTATTTGAAAATGAGAAACAATTTGTTCATTGAGGAAAACAGTCAATTTAAGGAAAGAAATCATAAGGTATCATTCTCTTTTTTCTTATTTATAGTTATCATCATTAGCCTGTTGGTCATAGGGTACATATGCAGTAATATAATGTTAATGAAATTAGGCTATCAATCAATTGATTTAGAGCAGAAAAGTGAACAGTTACTGGTAAGAAAAGATCTGCTGGTATATTCAGTTGAACAACTTTCTTCCTTGACCCGAATTGAACAGATAGCATGTCAGGAATTGGGAATGCATCGTCCGGAAAATATAGAGTTTATTGTCATGCTTCCCGCAGATATCAACATGAATTTAGTAGTCAGCCAGCCTCCTGAGGAAAGGAATGGTGCAGGATATTTAGAGGCGGGTGCTTTTCTGAAGGAGTTTGCTAATTTACAAATCATAAAAAATCAATAAATAATAGAATGGTAGTAAATCTAACAGACGAGGCATAATATTTTGTTTCAATTAAACGAAAAAAGAGAAAGAGTTCTTTTATTATTTATTATTTTTTTTATTATCTTTTTAGTATTGATTTACCGTCTTTATCAAATACAGGTAGTAGAGGGCAGTAAACTCAATGAACTTGCCAGAAGAGAACATATTATGTCCTATGTTTTAGATGGCAAAAGAGGAATCATCTTTGACCGAAATCTAAAAAAATTGGCTGTTAATGTAGATTCAAAATCATTATTTGCCATGCCTTATAAAATTGATAATCCTGATGAAATAGCCTTAATTCTTTCAGATAAGCTTGATTTGAAATACCAGGATATCAGTACAAAGTTAGAAAAAGAAAAGTACTTTGTCTGGATTCAGAGGAAACTACCCCCAGAAAGTTATGAGGAATTACAAAAAATGGATTTGGAAGGGGTTGATTTCGTAACGGAAAATAAGAGGTATTATCCTAGAGATTTCCTTGCTGCCAATATCTTAGGATTTGTAGGAATTGATAATCAGGGCTTGGAAGGTCTCGAGATGTATTTTGATGAAGAACTGAAAAGTATACCCGGTTTAGTTGTTATGGAAAGGGATGCATCCGGAGAAAAAATACCGTTAAGTATGGAAAGAATACAACCTTCCAAAGATGGTCTTTCAATTGTGCTAACGATTGATGAAGTTATACAATACATTACTGAAGAGGCATTGAATAAAGCTTATCAACAATATCGGCCCAAATCAGCGGTTGCAATTGTGGTTAACCCCAAAACAGGTGAAATTTTAAGCATGTCAGTGAAACCTACCTTTGATCTTAATCATTTTCAAAATTCATCGGAAGACAGTTGGAAAAATCGCGCTATTACTGATAATTATGAGCCTGGTTCGACTTTTAAAATATTCACCATTGCTACCGCTCTGGAGAATGGTGTTGCCAGCCTGAATGATCGTTTTAACTGCAAGGGTTGGATTAATTACCAGGGAACTGTTTTCCATGATATTCACCCACATGGTCCACAGGATTTAACAGACATTGTAAAAAATTCTTGCAATGTCGGTCTAATTGAGGTAGGGACAAGGATTGATGAAAATATTTTTGCTGAATCCATTCGTGCTTTTGGTTTTAGCGAAGAAACTGGTATTCATTTGCCAGGTGAAACTCCTGGATTATTTAGACCGGTCAATCAATGGTCCAAAATTTCCATTGCTTCTTTGTCCATCGGACAGGAGGTATCAGTTACCCCCCTGCAATTAGTTATGGCCACAGCCGCGATTGCTAATAACGGTATTTTGATGAAACCATTACTAATTAAAGAAATTATTGATTCAGAGTATAATACAATTAGACAATATAAACCTGAAGAAGTTCGACGAGTTGTATCTTTATTTACAGCAAATACGATGATGAATATTTTACAGGAAGTTATAGATGATGGAACAGGAACCAGGGCAAGACTGGAGAATTATACGGCTGGTGGTAAAACCGGTACTTCCCAAAAATTTGATTTTTCCCTGGGAAGATATTCCAATGAGAAATTCACTTCCTGGTTTGTAGGATTTGCTCCCAGCCATGACGCAGAAATTGCTATTTTAGTCATGCTGGATGAGCCAAAGGGAAGTTATTATGGAGGGACAGTAGCAGCTCCGGTTTTTCAAGAAATTGCAACAAAGGTTCTTCCCTATTTATCAATCCCTCCTGAATAAAGATATCTGGGAAAATATTTTACTTTTCAAAAGATATTCAGTAAGATATTCCTGGTATGTTTATTTCGTTCATTTACACATTATCGATATTTTCAAATCAAGATGATAGGTTTATGTATTAAGGTGATTTAGTGAAATTAACAAATTTAATCCAGGATTTAAGTATTATAGAAATCAAAGGGAATACTGATATTGAAATTGACGGAATATCACAAAATTCTAAAACAGTTGAGAAGGACCATCTATTTGTTTGTATAAATGGTTTTGTCCGGGACGGACATCAGTTTATTCCCCAGGCAATACAAAGGGGAGCCAGGGCGATTTTGCTGCAGAAAGATATTCCTATTGGCCAAGGTATTACCTTTATACGGGTAAAGGATACCCGAGAAGCACTTGCCTTATTGGCCAATCGATATTACAATTATCCATCACGTAACTTAAAATTGATTGGTATTACCGGAACAAACGGCAAGACAACCGTAGCCTATATGCTAAAAGCAATTTTCGAAGAGGACCATAAAAAAATTGGCCTGTTAACAACAGTTGAGAATATCATTGACCATCAATCAGTAGAATCCAACATGACCACCATGGAATCACTTGATTTACAGAAATCATTTTGTAAAATGCAAGCCTGTAATACTGATTATGTTATTATGGAAGTCTCTTCTCATGCACTTAGTTTATCAAGGGTAGAAGGGTGCGATTTTGATATAGCTATTTTTACCAATATCAGTGATGAGCATTTTGAAATCCATAACAATTTCCAAAATTATCTGAATAGTAAAAAGAAATTATTTCAGTCCATGTATAGCTCAAAGAAAGGTATTTATCATAAAAAAGGAATTATTAATATTGATGAACCTTATGCTAAAGAATTTATGGATTGCCTTCAGGTGGATACGGTTACCTATGGAATTGATAAGGAAAGCATGTTTCATGCTAAGGATATAACTATCAATCTGAAGGAGACACGTTTTACGGCAGAAACCTCTCAAGGGAATGTAGAAATATTATTAAATATGAGTGGCAAATATAATATATATAATGCCCTGGCAGCTATGGCCGCTGCTGTAAGCCAGGGTGTTTCTTTGGAAGTAATTGCCAGTGCTTTTCGTAAGTTTCCGGGTGCTCCGGGCAGATATAAAATATTAGATTATGGACAACCTTATACTATTATCATTGATTTTGCCCATAACTTTCACGGATTAGAAAATATTCTAAAAACTTTGGAACTTTTTCCCAGAAATAAGATTATTACCGTTTTTGGTCATGGCGGAGAGAGGGATTATCGGGTAAGAAAAAAGATGGGACAGGTCGTTGGGATGCACAGTGATTGTAGTGTTATTACCACTGATAACCCCAGAAGTGAAAATCCGATCAAGATTTCCAGAGAGATAGAAAAAGGATTAAAAGAGGTTAATAATTGCAACTATCGAGTAATTTTAGATCGTGTTCAGGCAATTGAGTATGCCTTAGATATTGCTGAAAAGGATGATATTGTCTTGATTGCCGGGAAAGGTCCTGAAAATAAGCAGGTATATCACAATCGAACTATTTATCATAATGATGAAGAAGCTGTCCGTCAAATAATCATGAAAAAGGGTAGTTGATCTATGTTTCGATTAAATGATCTGGCCAAAGTGATACCGGAATCAATACTACTGGGAGATAGGAATATAGAGTGGGAAAATATATCTATTGACAGCAGGACAATCAAGTCTGGTGAACTTTTTTTTGCTTTAAGAGGAGAAAAGTATGACGGTCATCAATTTATCAGAAGTGCTTGCCAGAAGGGTGCCGGTGGCGTTGTATTAGAGAAAATATTTTTTCAAAATCACCAATTATTTCCCTACGAGTACAAACGACCTTTTCTATTGGTTGATAACTCACTAGTGGCTCTTCAGCTATGGGCTCGTCACTATCAATCCCTATTTAAAACTTTGAATATCTGCATTACAGGAAGTAATGGCAAGACTACTACCAAAGAGATCATTGCTCATTTGTTGACACCTAAATACCATGTGTTAAAATCTCAGGGTAATTATAATAATGAAATAGGTGTTCCTTTAACACTTCTTGGCTTAGCACCATATCATAAGGTATTGGTGATGGAGATGGCTGCCCAGAAGTTGGGAGAAATAAAGGAGCTGACCAATATTGTAAAGCCTGATATTGCCATTGTTACTAATATTGGTGAAGCACATATTGGTTTGTTTGAAAGTAGAGACAATATAGCCAAGGAGAAATCGGAAATAATGGTAGTATTAAAGGATAAGGGGACAGCAATCCTAAATCGTGATGATGAATATTTTACCTATCTTAGAAATCGAGTACCCCGTTATATCGACGTAATTAGTATCGGATTTCACATGGAAGCCCAATTGAGAGTGGTGAGTTTTAAGCAAGAAAGGGAAAAGGGAATTCATTTTGATTTATTATTACAGGGGGGAAAGATTCATCATATATTCATGCCCATGTTAGGAAAATTCAATGTGTATAATGCCCTGGCTGCTATTGCAGTAGGGATAAAGATGAATATTTCCATAGATGAAATGATTCAGGGTATTTCCAGTTTTAAAAGTTCACATATGAATATGGAATGCCTGGCAATGAACAGGGGAATAACCTTGATACAGGATTATTATAATGCCAATCCCACCGCCATGAAAGAAGCATTAAACAGTGTTGCAAGTATTTCCGAAGAACGGTTCAAGGTTGCTGTGCTGGGAGATATGCTGGAGTTAGGGAATCAGGCTCCTGATTATCATGAAGCAGTAGGGAGAATAGTTGCATCGCTTCCTTTTGATTTACTCATTACCCTTGGAGAATATGGCACTTACATTGGTAAAGGTGCTCAGGAGAACGGGATGGCGAAAGATAGAATTTATTACTTTAATAGAGAGGATAAAGATAAATTAACGATTCAATTGATGGATTCGGTTCCGGATAATAGCATTGTGTTACTCAAAGGATCCAGAGGTATGCAAATGGAAGATATTGTCCGATATTGGGTAGAAAATGACAAATGAAGAGGGAAGGTGTTCATGTTTAGGATTATAGGTTCTTTGATGATTGCCCTTTTTGGTCCCATACTGATTATTCCCTTTTTTATAAAAATTCAGAAAAGATATAAAATCGGACAAAAAATCAGGCAGGAGGGACCTGATTTACATCAGCACAAAACGGGGACACCAACCATGGGAGGTTTGGTAATCTTGTTTTCTGTAGGTCTTTCTTTGTTTTTATTACGACCTGAAGACAACAATGTATATGCTGCTTTTGTCTTATTATGCAGCTTTGGGTTTGTTGGTTTCTTAGATGATTTTATTAAATATTATAAAGGAAGATCATTGGGTTTAAAAGCAAGAGCAAAGGTTGTTATGCAATTTGTGATTTGTGTCTTATTTTTATTCTGGTTTTTTCAGAACCAGTCAATCAATCAGTCAGTAATAGTCCCTTTTATACAGACTCCCTGTTTTGTTCAGCGAATGATTTATATACCCTTTGCAGTACTTGTTTTTATCTCTTCCACGAATGCAGTCAATCTTACCGATGGTTTGGATGGTTTAGCCACAGGACTGACAGTAATCGCCCTTATTTCTTTTGCTCTCATTGCTTTTTCACAGGGGCAAAAGAATTTAGGGATATTTTCTTTAATTATTGTGCTTTCCTGTAGCGGATTTTTGATATTCAATTTTCATCCGGCAAAGATATTTTTAGGAGATGTTGGGTCTCTGGGTTTAGGTGGTGTTCTGGCTGCCATTGCTGTCTTTACCAGTACAGAGTTATTTTTAATACTGATAGGTGGTGTATTTGTCATCGAGACGTTATCAGTA
This sequence comes from uncultured Atribacterota bacterium, assembly GCA_964428905.1. GTDB lineage: Bacteria > Atribacterota > Phoenicimicrobiia > Phoenicimicrobiales > Stramentimicrobiaceae > CAYSAA01. The sequence continues at coordinate 56,281 of CAYSAA010000035.1, read as the reverse complement.
ATTATACAGGTTATAGCAATAAAAATGAACCGGAAGCCTGTTTTTAAAATGAGTCCATTGCATCATCATTTTGAATTGCTTAAATGGAAAGAAATACATATAGTTACCTTGTTTTGGGGAATAGGGTTAATCCTTTCCCTGTTAGGGTTAGCCTCTTATCCTTTTTATTGAGTAATTAATTACATAGTAATGGGTAAATAAAGGAACATTCATAGCATGAATTTATTACAGACCAAACAAGCCGATTACATCTTGCTGGCTACCATATTTCTATTGCTTATTTTTGGTGTAATTATGGTATTCAGTTCCAGTTATGTTATGGCCTATAAGTGGTATGGTAACAGTTTTTATTTCTTCAGCCGACAGTCTATCTATGCAGTTATTGCTGTAATTATTTTTTTTATTGCTATGAGGATTGATTATCATTTTTGGCGAAAAATTGCCATTCCTGTTTTAATTATAATAATATTCTTATTAGTCATGCTTTATTTTCCGGGTTTTGCAAAGAATGTAAGGGGGGCTAGAAGGTGGCTTAGTATCGGTCCCCTGTCTCTTCAGCCTTCAGAATTAGCCAAATTTGCCCTTATTTTGTACATTGCGGATTGTTTAACCAGGAAAAATGCCAAGGATATAGGTACCTTCATACGAGGTATTTTACCTATATTTATGATTACAGTTCTCATTTTTCTGCTGGTATTTGATCAGCCAGATTTTAGCACAGCTATTGTTCTTATGGGCTGTTCCTTTATTATGCTTTTTATCGGAGGAAGCAAAATTACCCAATTATTTTCTTTAATTGTCCTGCTGATACCGATGGGAATCATTTTGGCTTTAGGTGAAGATTATCGGCGCATAAGACTTCTTTCTTTCTTGAATCCCTGGGAGGATCCATTAAAAAGCGGATTTCATATTATTCAGTCACTGCTGGCGCTAGGCAGTGGTGGGTTGACTGGAGTGGGGATTGCCGAAAGCAGACAAAAGTTTTTTTATCTTCCCGACCAACATACTGATTTTATTTTTTCTATTATTGGTGAAGAATTAGGCTTTATTGGTACCTTTATAGTTATTAGCCTTTTTATCATATTTTTATGGAGAGGATTTTTGATTTCCTTAAAGGCTCAAGATATTTTTGGTTCATTGATAGCTGCAGGTATTACATCAATGATTGTCTTTCAGGCTGTAATTAATATCAGCGTGGTAACAAAGCTAATTCCTACAACTGGAATTACCTTACCATTTATCAGTTATGGCGGGTCATCATTAATAGTTAATATGTTGTGTTGTGGCATTCTGTTAAATATTTCTAAACATTCTATCAATAAAAGTAGAGTTATATAAAGGAATGAAGATTATTATGACCGGAGGAGGAACAGGGGGGCATATATACCCGGGAATAAGCCTGGCCAGGGCATTACAAAAAAGAGATAAAGATAATGAGATAGTATTTGTAGGAACGGATCATGGCATGGAATCAGAAATTGTTCCCAGAGAAGGATTTCAATTTCATGCTGTAAACTTAAAAGGGATTAGAAGAAAAATATGTCTGGAAAGTTTTTATGCTATTTTATTGTTTTTTGGTTCCCTGATTACCTCGTTTAAGTTAATAAAAAAAATCAAACCAGATCTGGTAATTGGGACAGGTGGTTATGTTAGTGGCTCGGTTGCTTTGATTTCGTCAATAATGGGTATTCCTACTTTCATTCATGAACAGAATGCTATACCGGGAATAACCAATCAAATTTTATCTTTAACCAGCAGGATAGTTTTTATTAGTTTTCCCGAATCTAAAAAATACTTTTGGGGTAAGCATAAAACAGTTTACCTGGGCAATCCGGTCAGGGAAAATATCTGGCAGGGTGACAAAAAGGAGTTAATTAGTAGAATAGCCAAACTTTCTGGTGACAAAAAAACAATATTGGTTTTTGGAGGAAGTAAAGGGGCGAGCGCTATCAATCATACCTTTTTAGATTGTTTAAACTTAATTGATGAATCAGTTTGGAATAAATGGCAGGTTTTGATAATTAGCGGGAAAGATGATTACATTATGGTGAAAGAAAAAATAGATCATTATAAATATAAAGAAAATATTCACACTTTATCGTATTTACACCAGATAGAAGATGCTTATGACCTTGCCAATTTGGTTGTTTGCAGGGCGGGTGCAACGACGGTAGCAGAACTTACAGTGAAAGGTCTGCCGGCAATTTTGATACCATACCCTTATGCGACACGAGACCATCAACTTTATAATGCCCGTTTCCTGCAAAGTAAGCATGCTGCTATTGTGATCCCTGAGAATGAACTGTCTGATAAAAAGCTGGCTTCTGAACTATTACAATTATTGGACAATAAAGGGAAGCTAAATATGCTTGCCCAAAACAGTAGAAGCATTGGTAATCGGAAGGCTGCCGAGGAAATAATCGATGCAATTTATCATAATATAAAAAAATAAAAAAACTTATGGATAATCTATTTGAATAAAGAATAAAATAAGGTAAACTATTAGGAGAAATAATATTTGCCTTATGAAAAACCAGAAAGGTTCATTTATGAATAACCAGGAAAAGCGTGTTCATTTTATAGGAATTGGTGGAGCAGGGATGAGTGGGATTGCATCAATATTATTAGATTTAGGATATAAAATTAGCGGTTCTGATTTACAGAGTACGATCATTACCAGAAGACTGGTAGATAAAGGGGCAATGATTTTTAAGGGTCACCATAGTAGCAATATCTCAGGAGCAAATTTAGTAGTTATTTCCTCAGCAATTAATAATGAAAATAAAGAAGTTATCGCGGCCAGGGAAAATAATATTGAAATTATTCCCCGGGCTGAAATGCTTTCTCGTATCATGCAACAGAGTCATCGGATTGCAGTGTCTGGAACTCATGGTAAGACTACAACTACCTCTATGATAAGTCTGATTCTGGAAAGAATGAGTCTGGACCCTACCATTGCTATTGGCGGAGAGGTCAATGACATTGGAGGGAATGCCAAGTTGGGAAAAGGAGATTATGTGGTAGTTGAAGCCGATGAAAGTGATGGTTCGTTTTTATTACTCAACCCTAATCTGGCGATTGTAACTAATATTGAGAATGATCACCTGGATTATTTTACCCATATTGGGAAAACCATAGAAAGTTTTAGACAATTTATGAACAAAGTACCCAGTGACGGGTGTGTTATCTTTGGTTGTGACTGTCCCAATACCAGACAGCTTATGAAAAAAGAGGCTTTTAAAAAACACGTTATGTCCTATGGATTTCATCAGTATGCTCAAATGAGGGCTATGAATCCCTATCTGTCAAAAAATACTTCCATTTCTGATATATATTATAAAAAACAGAAATTGGGATCTTTGAATCTTAATATTCCCGGATATCATAATATTTCCAATGCCCTTGCTGCCATTTCTACTGCTATGGAGTTAGGGATCAAATTCGAAGATGTTAAAGAGATATTGTTTTATTTTAAGGGTGTGAAGCGCAGGCAGGAGCTTATTGCCAATTTTAATGATACCCTAATGATCATGGATGATTACGGGCATCATCCTTCAGAGATAAAGGCTACCTTAGAGGCGATTCGACTGGGATGGCCGAAACGTAGAATGATTACTGTATTCCAACCACATCGTTACAGTAGAACTAAACTATTGCTGGAACAATTTGGAACTGCTTTCCGGGATTCTGATATTATTATTATTAACGACATATATCCTGCCAGCGAAAAGCCTATTCCTTATATTTCTTCAGAACTAGTCTATCAGAGGGTCAAAGAACACAAAAAGGGAAATGTTTATTATGTTCCGGGAAAGAAAGAGACCGTTCCTTTTTTAATGGATATGATTACTCCAGGTGATATCGTGATAACGATGGGAGCAGGAGATGTATGGAAGGTCGGGAAGGAGCTGGCAAAAGAATTAAAAAGTATTGAAATAAAAGCTGGTATAGGAAATTAATGTTCAATAAGAAACTGATTTGTAAAGAGATTGAAAAGTGCGGTTTAGCAAAAGAGATAAAGATTGATGAGTTAATGAAATTTCATACATCATGGAAGATCGGTGGTATTGCCGATTTTTTTTGTATTCCCGCTGATCAAGAAAAACTGATAAATGTACTATTGTTTGGCTTAGAACATGATTTGCCGATTCATATTATCGGTAACGGTTCCAATATTTTGGTCTCAGATAAAGGTATCCGAGGTTTAGTGGTAAAAATTTCCGGAACACTCGACAAAATTGAATATTCTGATAAAATGATAAAAGTAGGTGCTGGAATCCTCCTTCCAGCCTTAGTAAGAAAAATGGTGGAAAAAGAACTAAGCGGACTTGAATTTGCCTCCCATATACCGGGAACACTGGGTGGTGCCATCATGAACAATGCCAGCTTTGGAACTGAATCCATAGCCAGCATTGTTAAGAAAATTTCTATATTTGATTATAATGGTAATCTGAAAGAACTTGATAAAGATCAATTTGCTTTTATTTACAGGGGCATTGATTTAGATATAAAAAAATTCATCATTTTAGATGTATATTTAGATCTGGTTAAAGAGGATAAAAACAGGATTATTTCTAAAATAAAGAAATTCTATCATCAAAGAGAAGCAAGTCAGCCTATAGAGCATCTTACTGCCGGATGCATATTTAAAAATCCGAAAATGAAACCGGCTGGTTACCTGATAGAGAAATCCGGCGCAAAGGGGTTAATGATAGGAGATGCTCAGATTTCTGAGAAACATGCAAATTTTATTATTAATCGGGGGAAGGCAACTTCTAAAGATATTTTAGGATTAATGGAAGAAGTTAAAAAAAGAGTTGAAAAAAACTTCGGCATCGCACTGGAGAGAGAAATAAGTATCATCGGTTAAGATAAAGACAGATATTATAATTAGATAAGAGGAATTGGCTTTATTAATTATCAGAATTCAGAGGATAATGAAGAGGTTCTTTCCGAGAAGAACGAGGAAAGTACTAGAAAATTTAATCTGACCAAAGTATTTTTTTACTATAGCATTATAGCTTTTTTAGGATGGAATTTTTTCTATTTTATTTTTACGTCCCAGTGGTTTGAGGTTAAAAAGGTCAATATTAATGGAAATAATTATCTCAGCAATGAAACCATTATAACCCAGGGGGGAATTCAGTTTTATATCAATTTATTTCATTTTAATATTGAAAAAACCAATGCGAACCTTTTAAATAATCCTTGGATAGCAGATGTTTCCATAAAAAAAATATTTCCCAATCAGTTGAATATTCAAGTTGTGGAACGTCAACCTGGTGTGCTGATCTTTTGTGAGAATCACTTTTATCTGATTAGCGAAGAGGGAATTATTTTATCAATATCACAGGAGTCAGATAATGAGTTTGGTTTATATATCATTACGGGATTGGCTATTGGGAAAAAAAATCCAGGAGAAACAATTGATAGCCAGGAATATCAAAATATACCAAGAATAATTTATGCATTAGAAAATATTTTCCCGGATCAATTTTATAAAATAAAGGTAATTTCCAACGAAGAATACCTTTTATTTCATAAAGAGAACCAAATTGAAGTTAGAATCGAAAATGGAGACCAGCTGATTGATGAATGGTATTTGCTGGAAAAAGCCTTACAAAAGGTTGCTCAGGAAGAGATGCAGCTCCAGGAAATCAATATGAAGTATAATGAGAGGTTATCAATTATACTTAAAGAATAGTTTTTTAGCATCAGGATTTCAAAAAATACCTGGCTATAAAATAAATTCTTAACAAATAAGAGTATGAATCTAACAAATATTTAAAATAGGTACCTTAAAAAATGTAGAAGAAAAAAATAACTTGAAGGGTTTCAGGGGAGTTTTCTCCTTTGACTAGCTCGGAAATTGCATTGTTTAGCATATAGGAGGGCGTATATGAGAGGTGAGATTCTAATAGCAGGAATAGATATTGGAACAAGTAAGACCAATACACTGATTGCAGAAGTAGGAGAAGATGATCATGTTGAAATAGTGGGAGTGGGAGCTGTTCCATCTAAGGGTATCAGGAGAGGGGTTATTGTTGATTTAGATCAAGCTGCCGAAGTTGTTAGAGAATCGATGAGTAATGCAGAGCGAATGGCCGGTGTGAAAATGGATTCTGCAGTTGTGGCAGTCAATGGGAGTCATCTTTCTTCTTTTAATAGTCAGGGAGTTATTGCAGTGCCCAAAGATAGTTCAGAGATAGGAGAGGAGGACATTGAAAAAGTAATTGAAGCTGCTAAAGCCGGTGTAGTTTCACCGGAAAGGGAGTTGATTCATGTTCTACCTAGGGAATTTATTTTAGATGGTCAGAAAGGTATTGTAGATCCTGTAGGTATGACTGGTTCGAGATTGGAAGGAAAAGTTCATATTGTAACAGGTTCCATTACTGCTGTTCAAAATTTGTTAAAATGTATGGAGATGGCTGAATTAGAAGTAGATGAGTTAATCTTTGGTAATCTTGCTTCTGGAAATGCCATACTAAATAAAACTGAAAAAGAGTTGGGGGTTCTTCTGGTTGATATGGGAGCAGGTTCATCTGATATTTCTGTTTTTATGAATGATAACATCGCATATTCTTCCATATTACCTTTAGGTGGAATACAAATTACGAATGATTTAGCTATTGGCCTCAAAACTTCTATTGAAGAATCAGAGAAATTAAAGCTAAAATATGGCAATGTAATGGGAAATTATATTTCTCCTGAGGATGTAGTGGAAGTTGCCAAAGTCAATGGTAAGGAGAAAGAGAAAATAGCAAAAAAATATCTGGTTGATATTATTGAACCAAGAGTGCAGGAGGTTTTTAGCTTAATAAAAGAAGAACTGGAAAGATCAAACTATTTTCATGTGATTACACAGGGTGTGGTATTAACAGGAGGGTCTGCGCTTCTGCCCGGCATTACAGATTTAGCTGGAAAGGTATTTGGTACAAATATTCGTTTGGGTAAACCAGATTATCAAGGCGAATTGGGAGACTTGATTAATGACCCAAGATTTTCTACTGTTATGGGTTTGCTTGATTTTGCCATTGAACAGGAAAAAATAGCAGGTTCAAATAGAGCGAACAGAAAAAAAAGCACAGCAATCTTTGCCAAACTAACGAATTGGTTAAGAGACTTTTTTTAAAATTATAAATTTATTACTAAGATTTGAAGGGAGGGTTAATTATGAATAATATCCCAGAAAGACCTGGGTCATTTGCTGATATTAAAGTAATTGGAGTTGGAGGAGGCGGAGGTAATGCGGTTAATAGAATGATTGAAGAAAGCATTAATGGTGTGAAATATATTTCTGCCAATACTGATGCTCAAGTGCTGGCTCTTTCCAATGCTGAGCAAAAAATTCAGATAGGCAGCAGAATTACTATGGGTTTAGGTAGTGGATCCAATCCTGATATTGGTAAAAGAGCGGCTGAAGAAGATAAGGATAAAATTGCTAAGGCATTAGAAGGTTCAGATATGGTTTTTATTACAGCAGGAATGGGCGGAGGAACGGGTACTGGTGGAAGTCCGGTTATTGCTCAGGTATCCAAAGAATTAGGTGCCTTAACAGTTGGTGTGGTTACCACACCTTTTACTTTTGAAGGAATAAAAAGAAAGAAACAAGCAGAAGAGGGCATTAAATTGCTTAAGGAATACGTAGATACCCTAATCGTAATCCCCAATGATCGACTACTGCAAATTATTGCAGAGAATACCCCAGTTTTAGAGGCTTTTAAAATAGCAGACGAATTGTTGCTTCATGGAATTCAGGGAATTTCAGAAATTGTTGTTGAACCAGGTCTAATCAATGTTGACTTTGCCGATGTCAAGATGATTATGGAAAATGCCGGGACCGCTATTATGGGGATAGGCAGGGCTAATGGCGAAAATCGTGCCAGCGAAGCTGCTTACAATGCTGTGAATAGTTCTTTGTTGGGGACTAAAATTACTGATGCAAAAGGAATATTATTTAATATTTCAGGTGGAAAAAATATGACTCTTTTTGAAGTCAACCAAGCTGCTGAAATTATTCAAGAAGCCGCAAATGCAGATGCAAATATCATATTTGGAGCAGTGATTAACGAGTCTCTTGGTGAAGATATTCGTGTTACAGTGATTGCAACCGGCTTTGATATGTTCTCATCAGATGAAAAAGAACAATTTAGAGAAAGTGTAGTCGAGCCTGTTGGAGAAAAGAAAGAAAAAGTAGCAGCTGATAATGAGACAGCTAATAAAGAAATAAGCGAAGAAATGCCAAAGGATAATGTTCGTTATGAAGATTTAGAAATTCCGACTTTCCTACGTAAAAATAGATAATTTAGGATGCTAGCTTTTGCTAGTGAAGATAAAATTGCTAGAAGGGAAAACTTTCGCAGTGTGGAAATATAGCAAAGTCATTGCACAAATTGTACTAAGAAATGATTGTTTTATCAATCTATTTTCCAGTAATAAAATAAAAAACAGAGAAATAAATTTCTTTATATTATTTCTCTGTTTTTTATTTACCTATAAAAACCCCCTTCTTTGAAGGTGGTAATGCTTAAAAAAACCACCCGCTATGCGGATGCGATATTTACTTGTATAACTGTTAATAGAATGCTATTCTCAATATAGAGAGAGTACATTAAGAAACTGCTGAATAAATTTTTACCTAGAGGAGCATAATCTTATGAGAATACAAGAACATCCTATCCTGCAATTTCAGCACGGGGAAAAGGTTAGCTTTACATTCCAGGGAAAGAAGTTGGAAGGTTATTGTGATGAACCTATCGCGGCAGCCTTGGTGGCAGCCGATATTAAAGTTTTAAGCTACAGTATAAAATTGAAACGCCCCCGCGGTTTCTTCTGTGCCATCGGGAAGTGCTCTTCCTGTTTAATGAAAGTAAACGGTATCCCCAATGTCCGAACCTGTGTTACCAAATTAGAAGAGGGAATGGTTGTAGAAAGACAATAAAAAAGAAGGTGAAACGTTGAAAGAGTATGATATTGTTATTGTGGGAGGAGGACCGGCTGGTCTGGCTGCAACCTTGACAGCTGCTTCCTGTGCTGCAAGCGTCCTATTAGTCGATGACGGCCTTCAATTGGGAGGACAGCTCATCAAGCAGACTCATAAGTTTTTTGGTTCTACCAAACAGTTTGCCGGAATCCGGGGTATTGATATTGCCAGAAATTTTATCCGTGAGATTAAGCAATCTCCCTATATTGATGTTTTAACCCAGGCCACTGTCACCGGTTATTATCCGGATGGTGTGTTGACTATTCTAAAAGGGCTTGATGGTGATGAGATGATCAAAGTCAAACCTCGCCGGGTCATTGTGGCTACCGGTGCCTCTGAGAACATGCTTCCCTTTATCAATAATGATTTACCTGGTGTCTACGGTGCCGGAGCCGTGCAGACCCTGATGAATGTTTATGGGGTTATCCCAGGTCAAGCAGTGCTCATGGTTGGTGCCGGTAACATTGGTTTGATTGTATCCTATCAGCTGATGCAGGCCGGTATAGAAGTCAAAGCCATTGTAGAAGCCATGTCCTGTGTCGGCGGCTATTGGGTACATGCCAGTAAAATAAGAAGACTGGGTGTTCCTATCTATACCTCCTGTACCTTAAAGGAAGTTCAGGGCAGTGAGGCAGTGGAAAGCGTAACTGTCTGTACTATTGATAAAGATTTTCATTTTATCCCGGGAACTGAAAGAGAGCTTATGGTAGATACTGTCTGTCTGGCTGTGGGGCTTTCCCCCTTAACCGAACTTTTATGGCAGGCAGATTGTCAAATGGTCTATATTCCTGAACTATGTGGTTATGTAGCCCAACGAGATGAGAACATGAAGACTACCCATAGTCAGATCTATATTGCTGGAGATGTTACTGGCATTGAGGAGGCCAGCAGTGCTATGGTGGAAGGACAGATTGCCGGTTTAAATGCGGCAGCCAGTTTAGGTTTTTATCACCAAGAATACCATCAACTGAATGACCGGTTTAAAAAAGAGTTGTTTCAGTTACGAAATAATCCTATGAGTGAAGCAATCACCAGGGGTATACAAAAAGCAACCATCAAAAAAGGAGGGGCTCATGTCTATTCCCACTAATGGCATACCAACAGAAAAAGAGTTGGCAAAGGTTATTCCCTCTCCGGAAGCTTTAGCCAAGGGTCCGGTCGTGATGGTAGAATGCTTTCAACATATTCCCTGTGATCCCTGTGCTGCCAGTTGTCCTTCCGGAGCTATCATGCCTTTTGAGGATATTAATGATCTACCTGCAGTAGATTACAGTAAGTGTACCGGTTGCGGACTATGTATTGCAGCATGTCCGGGTTTGGCTATCTTTGTGGTAGATATGAGCTATTCGGATACAGAGGCACTGATTAAACTTCCCTATGAATTACTCCCTGTTCCCCAAAAGGGTCAGATTGTTTCCGGGTTAGACCGGGCAGGACAAAAAATGGCTGATGCAAAAGTAGACAGGGTATTAAAAACAAAAAATAAGACCAATGTTATTTCAATTATTGTCCCGAAGGAATTAGCAATGGTCATTCGTAATATCAAGGTGGAGGAACAGCAAAATGGATGATAATACTATTATCTGTCGTTGTGAAGATGTCACCTGGGGAGAGGTCAGAAAACAGCTGGATAATGGTTATACCACATTAGATGAAATCAAGCGCATTACCAGAGCTGGGATGGGTCCATGCCAAGGAAAAACCTGCCAGAGAATTCTCTTGCATGCCATTGCCAGGTATCTCAATAAGAAGGTAGAAGATATTCCGCTGTCTACATTTCGTCCTCCCACCAGACCTATACCATTGGGGACACTGGCAGGTGATAAGGATGATTAAGAGTGCGGATGTGGTTATTATCGGTGGTGGTGTACAGGGATGCAGTATTGCTTACAATTTGGCAAAAAAAGGTCAAAAAAATATTGTAATATTAGAGAAAAAAACTTGTGCCGCGGGCTCATCCGGTAGGTGTGCTGCAGGTGTCCGTCAGCAATTTGGTACCGAAATGAATTGTGTTCTGGCCAGAGAAAGTGTTAGAATATTGGAACAATTAAGTGCAGAGCTGGATTACGATATTGAATTTAACCAAAATGGTTATCTTATTTTAGCTTATACAGAAAAAGAACTGGTACAATTTAAGAAAAATGTTCAATTGGAACAAAGTCTGGGCATTGTATCTAAATTGGTTACACCGCAAGAGGCAAAAGAAATAGTAGCTTTGCTAAATATAGAGGATGTTCTGGCAGCAAGTTATTGTCCCACGGATGGCAATGCTAATCCGCTTTTAACCACTTTTGCTTATGCCGAGGCTGCACAAAGACTAGGTGTAAAAATATATCGATTTACAGAAGCCATTGCAATTGAATCAGAGCAGAATCAAGTGAAAGCTGTTTTAACTGATAAAGGACGAATATTTACTCGTAAGGTAGTCAATGCAGCGGGAGGATACGCTAAAGAGGTGGGAGAAATTGCCCGAGTCGAGATACCGGTCTATGCTCAAAGACATCAAATATTGATTACCGAACCGATAGAACCATTATGGGGTCCCATGTTAATGTCTTTTTCACGAAATTTTTATTTTCAGCAACTCCCTAATGGAACTATTATTGGTGGCTATGGGGATCCTGAAAATGAAATCATTGGGCATGACCTGAGGTCAACCTGGCAATTCGCCAGTACAATGGCTAAAAAAATGACGCAATTAGTGCCTGTATTAAAAAATATCCATATGGTTCGACAATGGTCAGGTTCTTATATCATGAGCCCTGATTCTCAGCCTATTTTAGGAGAACATCCTCAATTGAATGGCTATTATATGTCAGTTGGTTTTAGCGGCCATGGCTATATGCTTGCTCCTGTATCGGGGAAGATGCTGGCAGAATATATGCTGGAAGAAGAGTCAGAACTGCCCATTGAAAAGTTGGATATTGGTCGTTTTAAAAGGGGTGAATTGATTTTAGAACCATCCGTGGTTTAGGTTTATTATCTGATAGTGTGAATTTTAGACCCTGAACTTTAATATCTGAGAGTTTCAAAGGAGGTGAATATTTATAGATTAGAATCAGTGATAATATACCATGTTTATTTTATAAATTAATTTAAGGAGGAAAATATGAAACGAATCAAAAATATTCTTATTGTAGTATTCATTGTTGCTTTGTGCTTATCGTTCAATTCTTTAGCCCAGAAAGAACCTGTCGTAATTGGTTTGCAGGCTCCAATCACCGGGGATTATGCCATAGAAGGAGAAATGGCCAAGCAATGTGCCGAAACAGCAGCTCGGATGATTAATGAAAAAGGTGGAATTCTGGATGGGCGAATGATTGAAGTTGAAGTAGCAGATGATGCCTTCCAGCCTAGAGCCGGTGCCTTGGCAGCCACAAAATTTATTTCAATGGATGAAATAGTTGCAGTAATTTCTACCTATGGTTCTCCACTTGTTCAGGCTACTTCGGATATTTATGAAAAAGCTAAAATGATAAACATTGCTTACGGTGCAACTAACACAGATCTATCTGAAAGAGGGTTAAAGTATTTCTTCCGTACCTGTGGCCGGACTGATACTCAGGGAAAATTCTTTGCCGATGAGGTAGTACCTTATTTTGGTGCTAAAAGAATAGCTATCATGCATGACAATAACACTTTCTCATTAGGATTAGCTGAAGAAACAAAAAAGGCTCTACAGGCTCATATTGATAGTGGAGAAGTGGAGTTAGTGTATTTTGACGGTATTACTCCCGGTGAATCTGATTATACCGTTCCTCTAACGAAATTAAGAGAAACGAATCCGGATATTTTCTATTACACTGCAATGTTCCCGGAAGCTGGCTTGATTATTAGGCAGGCTAGAGAGATTGGAATTGATGTGCCTTTTGTGGGAGGAGACGCTGCCATTAATGAGGATTTTATCAGGATAGCAGGATTGGAATATGCTGCCGGTTGTTATCAAACACAGGAAGCGCTTATTGAATACTTTACTAACCCGGAAGCTGTAGAATTTAAAGAAAATTATAAAGAGGCTTATGGTAATCTGCCATCAAGTCCCTGGTCTGTATATGCCGGAGATGCCTTGATGGTACTGGCGGAAGCCATTGATAAATCCGGTTCTACCGACTCGGATGTACTGGTTGATTACCTAAAAAATGAGTTGAAAGAATTCCCCAGCATTACCGGGCCTATCGGATTTGACGAAAAAGGAGACCGCGTAGGAACTGGAATTAACCTGTATGTGGTTAATGATGATGGAAGTTATTCCATAGTGGAAAGGTAAGTAAAAAATAACTGATTATTGAGGTAGAGGTTAATGAAATTAATTATTGAACAGCTTTTAAATGGATTGACTATTGGATCTTTTTATGCCTTGATTGCATTGGGTTATTCCATGGTGTATGGTGTTATGAAATTAATTAATTTTGCTCATGGTGACCTATTTACTCTTGGTTCTTTTCTTGGGTATACCTTGTTGGTAATGGGGACAGCCTATGTAACCTCTGCCTTTGGTGTTTGGGGTGGAATGATTGCGGCTATGGTAGTAGCCGCAATCGGTATAGGTGTCATGGGCCTTATTGTCGAGCGGTTAGCTTATCGTCCGATTTATCCAGCAGGTCGCTTGCCTGCAGTTGTATCTGCTTTGGGTGTTTCAATTATTATACAAAATGCGATTATGGTTATCTGGGGTGCACGGCCCCAGGCTTACACTTCAAATGTGATTCCCAATGTTATGCTGAACATAGGCGGATTGCGTATAACAATTTTGCAGATAATCATTCTTTTTTTATCTTTTTTATTCATGGGAATACTTTATTATGTAATTCAAAAAACAACTTTCGGTGCAGCTATTAGAGCTTCAGCACTGGACAGAGAGACGGCTGCTTTGATGGGTATAAACATCAACTTAATCATCTTTTTTATTTTTGCACTTGGTCCTGCTTTGGGGGGGACTGCCGGTGTAATGGTAGGGATGTACTATCGGAAGATAACATTTATTATGGGTTGGAATTATGGCCTTAAAGCATTTACGGCTACCATTTTGGGTGGCATAGGCAATATTCCCGGAGCTATGTTAGGTGGCCTTCTTTTGGGGATATTAGAAATGTTGGGATCTGTCTATATTTCTACTGCCTACAAGGATGTCTTTGTTTTTCTCATTTTGATACTTGTTTTAATTTTTAGGCCAACCGGTCTTCTTGGTGAAAAAGTGGCAGAAAAGGTATAAGGATAGCGGAAAATGAATGTAAAAAATAAAATTGATAAGAACTATAGTGTTAAAATAAGAGATAATTGGTTTGCTATTGTGGTAACACTTCTATTCATTGTTTTTCCTTTGGTGATTAAAAGTGATTATATCATTGATGTTGCCTTTTTCTTTGGCATTTATACCTTATTGGGACTAAGTCTGAATATTGTTTTAGGAGAAGTCGGGTTATTTGATTTGGGACACATGGGGTTTGCCGCTATCGGTGCCTATACCACTGCCATTTTAAATACCAGCTACGGTATACCTGTCTTAGTTTTATTACCAGTTAGTGCTATTGCTGCAGCAATTTTTGCCTATTTGGTCACCTCGCCTATTATACATCTTCGAGGAGATTATTTATGTATTGTTACGATTGGTATGGGTGAAATCGTGAGACTGACCTTGATTAATAATCCCTTTGGTATTACCGGTGGGCCGAATGGGGTTTTTGGTATCTGTTTCCCCTCAATCGGTAATTTGTTTATTATTGATAGTTGTCTTAAATATTATTACTTTATCTGGATTATAGTTGGTTTAAGTGTTATTTCTCTGATTCGCTTACAGGGTTCCAGAATTGGCAGAGCCTGGAACTGTATTCGTGAAGACGTTATTGCAGCAGAGGCATCCGGGATTGATGTCCGGTATTATAAATTACTTGCCTTTATATTAGGTGCTGCTTTAGCCGGTGTAGCAGGTAGTATTTATGCTAGTAAGTTAATGGTAGTCTCCCCAGAAAGTTTTATTTTTATGGAATCCTGTATGTTATTTAGTATCGTCTTGATAGGTGGTATGGGTTCTATTCCCGGTATATTTATTGGTGCCGCTGCAATTTCACTTTTTCCGGAAATATTTAGACCATTTGCCCAATACCGCATGTTAGTATTTGGTATGGCAATGGTATTAATGATGATGTTTCGACCCGGGGGTGTATGGCCAAGACAGAGAGGGAAATTACAAACCGAATCAATGCTAATAAAGGCAGGGAAGAGCGAGATATAATGGAAAATCAAGTTGAGGAAAAAGAAAAAAAGATTGTAAATAGCGCTGACACTGAAATTGTGCTGGAAACCGATAAATTAACCAAGCGATTTGGTGGACTTATTGCTGTTAATCAGATTGATTTAAAAGTTGCCAAAGGTAAGATCAGTAGTATTATCGGACCTAATGGTGCCGGCAAGACAACAGTTTTCAATGTTATCACTGGTATTTACCAACCTGATGACGGGCAATATTTTTTTAAAGGGGAAAAGATATTGGGTTTAAAACCACATCAGATACTTTCCAAAGGGATAGCACGAACCTTTCAAAATATTCGACTTTTTCAAAATATGACCTGTCTGGAAAATGTGATGTCCGGGCAACATGCCCGGAGTCAATCGGGCATCTGGCCTACAATCTTTCGATTGCCGTCTCAGATTAAAGAGGAGCAGAAAATTCAAGAAATTGCAGAAAGAAGACTTGAACAGGTTGGCTTAATTGCCTATAAGCATGAGCTGGCTAAAAATATTGCCTATGGAAATCAAAGAATGTTAGAGATCGCCCGGGCATTAGCAAGTAATCCCTATTTGCTGATACTTGATGAGCCAAGTAGTGGTCTGAATGACAAGGAATCTGAAGATTTAATGAATTTTCTTGATGAAATTATCAAAGAAGACCTAACCATTTTACTGATTGAACATGATATGAACGTGGTTATGGGAATTTCCGATTGGGTTACCGTCATGGATGAAGGTAAAAAAATTGCCGAAGGAAAACCCGAAGAAGTTTATAGTAATCCGCTTGTTATTGAAGCATATCTGGGGAAGGAAGAAGAGGAGGAAATGTAGTTCTGATGGAGACTTTATTAAAGATCAGTGATCTCCATATTTATTATGGATCAATTCAAGCCTTAAAAGGAATTTCCCTTGATGTTGCTAAGGGTGAAATTGTAAGTGTTCTGGGTGCCAACGGTGCCGGAAAGAGTACATTACTCAGAGCAATCTCCGGACTTGTTCCAGTTCGAACAGGTGAAATGCTATTCCTTGACACATCTCTCAAGAAAAGAGAAGCCTATAAAATTGTTATTGACGGTATTTCCCATGTGCCTGAAGGAAGACATGTTTTTGCTACCTTGTCGGTAGAAGAAAATTTAAACCTGGGAGCTTTTAACCGCAGAGGTGATCCTCAACTTGTTTCAGAGAGAAAGGATCGTGCTTATGATCTATTTCCAATTCTAAAAAGGAGGAAGAGTCAATTAGCCGGTACCTTATCGGGTGGTGAGCAGCAGATGCTGGCTATCGGAAGAGGGTTAATGAGTGATCCCCAATTATTACTTTTAGATGAACCGTCTTTAGGTCTTGCCCCTTTGTTGGTGAAACAAATTTTTAAAATAATTAAAGAAATCAATGAGCAAGGTGTTGCCATTCTCCTTGTGGAGCAGAATGCCAGAAAGGCTCTGGCTATATCTCACCGGGGCTATGTATTGGAAACCGGAAATATAACGATCAGTGGTCTTTCTTCAGAACTGAAAGATAATAAAAAAGTACAGGAAGCCTATCTGGGCGGTGCAGCTTTGAAAAAGCACAGAAATAAAGTAACCTGATTTTT
Source organism: uncultured Atribacterota bacterium (assembly GCA_964428905.1). Taxonomy (GTDB): domain Bacteria; phylum Atribacterota; class Phoenicimicrobiia; order Phoenicimicrobiales; family Stramentimicrobiaceae; genus CAYSAA01. The sequence continues at coordinate 39,479 of CAYSAA010000035.1, read as the reverse complement.
TCGTTACACAAAAATAGAAGATTACAAAGAAAATTTTTTTAAAACCTTTGACCTGATTGCATTAGACAAATTGTGTGAAACAAGCAATTCAGTGCATCTTGGTCATTGGTTTTGTTTATTATTAAAATAATTGAAATAAAAGGTCTTTTTTGTTATATTATATAAAAGTCATCAAATCTAATTTTTTTATATGTTATATCGGGAAGAAGAGTAGATGAACCAAAAAAGTAATGAAGATAAAGAACTAATAGCACTTTTTAACGGGGAGTTTGCTGATTTACGGGATAACCTGATCAGTATGTCAAAATTGGTCCAAGATTCTTTGGAACAGGCAATACAGTCTCTGGTCCAAAAAGACCAGCAACTTGCACAACAGGTGATTGATGGTGATGAGAAGATTGATCGAATGGAGCTGGACATCGAAGAACAATGCCTGCAGCTGATTGCATTGAAACATCCGGTATCAAAAAAGTTACGGGTCATCACCAGCGGAATAAAAACAATTTCCGAACTGGAAAGAGTAGGTGATCGTGCAGCTAACATTGCCGGAGCAAGTCAGTATTTATCATCTAAACCATTAGTAAAACCATTAATAGATATACCAAGAATGGCGGAAATAACGCAGAGTATGTTGCAGGAAAGTCTGGATGCCTACCTCAGGGGTGATGTTGATCTGGCCAGGTCTGTCTGGGAAAAGGATAAGCTGGTTGATCAATTGAATCAGCAGATATTTCGTGAATTGCTTACTTTTATGTTGGAAGATCCTCATACCATCAGCCGGGCTATTCATTTAATATTTATTGCAGATAACCTGGAGAGGATCGGAGATCATGCCGGTAATTTAGCTGAAAGAGTTATTTACATGGTAAATGGTGAAAGAATCAAACAGAAAATTGCACAAAATGGAGAAAGATAGTAAATTATATGTATGTATTAATTAACATTATTGATAATTTGTTTAGAATATATGGTTATATTATTTTAGCCAGAATATTTTTATCCTGGTTTCGAGTTGACCGGACAAATCCAGTTGTAAGGTTCATCTATCAAGTTACCGAACCAGTCCTGGCTCCTTTTCGTGTTATTTTACCGTTAGGCGGAATGGGGATTGATTTATCTCCCATTATTGTGTTTTTTTTACTCAATTTATTAAGAACAGCTCTAATAAGACTGATTGTTAATTTGTATTATTAATTTGCTGACACAAAAATAATCGCTCAAATAAAGCGAAAACAGGCAGCAAATATAAGGAGGACTACGGATGAGAATTACGCCAATGGATATAGAGCAACAACAGTTCGGAAGATCGTTTAGAGGTTACAACGAAGAAGAGGTTGATAACTTTTTAGACCGTGTTGCCAAGGATTACGAAGATATACTTAATGAAAATATCAAACTCAAAGAAGAAATAGAGAAGCTTCAGTCAAGACTGGAAGAGTATTCCAGGATGGAAGAAACTTTGAGAACTGCTTTGGTCAATGCTCAGCAAAGCGCTGCAACCATTAAGGAAAATGTGCAAAAAGAAACCCAGGTGATGATTGATAATGCCAGAATTGATGCTGAGAATATAAAGCAGCAGGCAAAACGGGAACTTTATGACATCACGAATGAAATTGAAGCACTTAGAAAAAGAAAGTCTCTTATTTTAGAAAAATTTAAAAATTCCTTAAAACTTCATATGCGAATGCTTGATGAAGAAAAAGAGGAAGAACCGGAAGAAGCGGGTACAAAATATATTGAGGATAAAACGGTAGAAGAACTCAAGATTAAAATGTATTCTGATGAAGAAAAAAAATTAGAAAATATGAAAAACAAACTGAACAATAATCAAAATAATGAAGATGTTTAAAGTATAGAGAAAAACCATAGATCTTTTTCATTGACTCTTTTTAAAAAGAGTGATACTATTTTTCTGTTATATTTTTATATTCAATAAAAGAAAAAATAAGAGGAAGAGTAAGTCAATAATCAAGTACTGAAAATCACCTCTTGGTATTTTGACTGAACGAGGACTACTAAGTCAAAACGGTTGACCCGATAGAGCTGAAGATGGAAGAATGTTTTTCATATCTTTCATAAAGGTTATTACAGTTATTATATTATTATAGAAATGATAATAACAAATAAAGGTGGTACCGCAGGAAGCTTTAACCTCTTGTCCTTTAACAGGCAAGAGGTTTTTATTTTTATTTCGTTTTGCAATCACAAGAGGGGAGTTAATTATGGATTTTAAAACAACACTCAATTTACCAAAAACAGAATTTTCAATGAAAGCCAATTTACCAAATGAAGAACCAAAGATGCTTGAATTTTGGCAAAATATGGAATTAGATAAAAAATTATTAGAAAAATACCGGGACAGGGAGAAATTTATTCTTCATGACGGTCCGCCTTATGCCAATGGCAATATCCATATCGGTACTGCTTATAATAAAATATTGAAAGATATTATTCCTAAGTACAGATGGATGAAAGGGTTTAATGCCTATTATGTTCCCGGTTGGGATACACATGGTATGCCTATTGAACATAAAGTGAGTCGAGATTTAAATGTAACACTTAATGATATAGACCCGGTAGTATTGCGGGAAAAGTGTCGGGAATATGCGGAGAAGTATATTAATATCCAAAGGGAAGAATTTAAGAGATTGGGGGTTATTGCCGATTGGGGAAATCCGTATTTAACCTTCTTACCGGAATATGAGGAAAAACAAATTGACGTTTTTGGTAAGATGTATCAACGCGGATACATTTACAAGGGTCTAAAGGCAGTATACTGGTGTCCCTCTTGTGAAACGGCACTTGCTGCTGCTGAGATTGAATATAGTGATGAAGAAAGTGATTCTATTTATGTAAAGTTTGAGGTTATTGATGATCTAAGCTCAGTTTTTCCTGAGGCAAAACCGGAAGAGGCATACGTAGTCATCTGGACAACAACCCCCTGGACTATACCTGGCAATTTTGCCATTACCTTTAATCCGGATTTCAAATATAGTTTGGTGAAAACCGGGCAGGGGTATTTGATTATGGCTTCAAAGTTAGTCGTTCAAGTAATGAAAAAAACAGGAATAGATTCATATCAGATACTGGATGAAAAAGAAGGCAATCTTTTTGAAGGTATTAAATGCAGTCATCCCTTATTAGAGAGGGATTCTGTGATTATACTTGGAAGGCATGTCACCTTAGATGAAGGGACAGGATGTGTTCACACTGCACCCGGGCATGGACAGGAAGATTATGAAATCGGTATGAAATATCATTTACCGATTGTCTCTGTTTTGGACAGTAAAGGAAGATTAAACGAAAATTCCGGTCCTTTTAATGGTCTTGATTACCGGGAAGGCAACATAAAAGTGATAGAGGCTTTGCGCAATAAAGGCTATCTTTTGGGAGCTGGTAAAATAAGGCACTCTTATCCACATTGCTGGCGTTGTAAAAACCCGGTTTTATTCAGAGCTACCGAACAATGGTTTGTCTCAGTTGACAAGTTTAGGAGTAAATCACTTGAGGCTATCGATCAGGTCCAGTGGATTCCACGCTGGGGAAAAGAGAAAATCTATGGCATGGTGGAAGAAAGAACAGACTGGTGTATCTCCCGCCAAAGAGTGTGGGGTGTTCCCATTCCTGCTTTCTATTGTAAAAACTGTAAAAAAATTGTGATTAAGTCAAAGACTATCGAGATTGTTAAAAAGTTGTTTAGAGAAAAGGGTTCCAATGCCTGGTTTGCTATGAGTGCTGAGGAAATTCTGCCAAAAGATTTCCGGTGTCCTTATTGCCAGGGTACTGAATTTGAAAAAGAAACAGATATCATGGATGTATGGTTTGATTCCGGTTGTAGCCATGCGGCAGTACTAAAAAGCAGAAAAGATTTACACTGGCCCTGTGAGCTGTACTTAGAGGGCACTGATCAGCATCGTGGATGGTTTCAGACTTCCCTCTTAACATCCGTTGCCAGCTTTGATCGGGCTCCCTATAAGTCAGTGTTAACACATGGATTTATTGTTGATGAAGAAGGCAGGAAAATGTCTAAGTCCATCGGTAATGTTATTCCACCACAGGAGGTCATTGATCAGTATGGTGCAGATATCTTGAGATTATGGGTTGCCTCTTCCGATTACAAAAGAGATGTCAGGATATCCAGGAAGATACTGAAACAACTGGTTGAAATTTACCGGAAGATAAGAAATACAGCCCGCTTTATTCTGGGTAATTTGTATGATTTTGATCCGGAAAAGAATCAGGTCTCTTATGATAAAATTGAGGATATTGACCAGCTTATATTAAGCCAATTTCAGGATTTGGTTAAAAGAACCACAGAGAATTATGAGAACTATGAATTTCATACCCTTTATCATGATATCCATAATTTCTGTGCCCTTAACCTGAGTTCCTTTTATCTGGATATCATTAAAGACAGGCTTTATGTTTTAAATGCCGATTCTTTACAGAGAAGGGCAGCACAAACAGTTCTTTATAAAATCGTCAGCGAATTAACCCGCCTTGTTGCTCCGGTATTGAGCTTTACGGCAGAAGAGATATGGCAGAATTTGAACAAAATAGGCCAAAAGGAAGAAAGTGTTTTTCTCTCACCCTGGCCAAAGGTGGATCAGAAAATGGTTCGGATGGAAATGGAAGAACATTGGAGTCAACTGCTGGCTGTTAGAAAAGATGTTTTAAAGGCACTGGAAATTTCCAGGAAAGACGGGCAGATTGGTAATGCCCTGCAGGCGCAGGTAGATCTTTACACGAAAGATCAAAAACTTTATGATTATTTAAGACAATTTAAAGAGAAGTTGGAAATAATATTTATTGTTTCTAAAGTGGAACTTCTGAATCTTAACGAGGATATTTCCGATAAGAATATTTTTAAGGGAGAGGAAGTACCCGAACTATCCATTGCCATAAAAAAGGCACCCGGACAGAAATGCGAAAGGTGCTGGTGTTATTCCGAAACTGTGGGACAAGACAGCCGTTATCCTACCATTTGTCATAAATGTGTTTCAGTACTTGATGAAAATAGCCGGGAATAGTCTCGTAAAATTTACTATGGTGGAGATTTAATGTATTTTGTAATAGGTGTTTTTTTGGTTACCTTGCTGGACCAAATCACTAAGATATGGGTTCAAATTAATATGGAATTGATGGAATCTATCCCTGTAATCAGGGGAATATTCCATATAACTTATATTCAAAATCCCAACTCTGCCTTTGGTCTTTTAAAATTTCCCAATACGGCATTTGTTATTATTGCCTTACTGGTGATTCTAATAATTGTATTTTTATTGCGTAAAAAAATTGCCCAGAAAAACAAACTTGTCTTCTTTTCCCTGATTTTTATTTTAGGTGGATCTTTAGGGAATATGATAGACCGTTTGCGGGTTGGCAGTGTTATTGATTTTTTGGATTTTCGAATATGGCCGATTTTCAATGTTGCCGATTCCGCACTCAACATTGGTCTTTTCCTGCTCATTATCCATTTCTTAATTCATAAAGAAGATGAAGTGCAGGGTAATCAGCAGGAAGATTAAGAAGATAATTATATAAACTATTTATGAAAGGGAAGACAAACCGTTTGGATTCCAGAAAATTACCTGAAGAAGTTCAATATTTAGAAAAGGATAATGTCAGGATAGATGCTTTTCTATCCCGGGATCAGGTTACGAACTTATCCAGAAGCAGAATCAAGGAACTGGTTACCTGGGGTAATATTCTGGTGAACGGAAAGAAGGTAAAACCCAGTTATCTTTTAAAGGCGGGAGAAAAAATATCCATTGATATTCCTGACCAGATAGATCTGCCTTTACAGCCCGAAAATATTCCCCTTGATATTTACCATGAAGATGAGCATATGATGGTGATTAATAAAAGTGCCGGTATGATTGTTCATCCTACCAGTAAAGTCAGGACTGGTACCCTGGTCAATGCAATCCTCTTTCATTGTCAGGGAAAGTTACCGGGCATTAATGGTGTAAATCGTCCCGGGATTGTTCACCGCCTGGATAAAGAAACTTCCGGATTGATGATGGTCGCCAAATCTGAACAAGCCCATCGTATTTTAACCAAACAGATCAAGGAAAGGAAAATCGTTAAAAAATATATGGCACTGGTTCATGGTGTGGTGAAAGACCGGGCGGGATTTATTGAAGCACCCATTGGAAGAGATCAAAAACACGGAAATAAGATGGCTGTTTCTGATATTGCCAGTCGGGAGGCGAAGACTTACTTTGAAATCATCAGAAATTTTGAATCATTTACCCTGTTATTACTCAGATTGTATACCGGTCGTACTCATCAAATCAGGGTGCATTTAAAGTTTATTGGTCATCCCGTGGTAGGAGACAAGGTATATGGGCCACGCAAGGGCAAAACCCCGTTGATTTTCATAACAAGACAGGCCTTGCATTCCCAATATTTACAGTTTACCCATCCTGTTAATCACCAGGTGATGAGTTTTACCTCACCCCTACCTGATGATATAATGCAACAATTATCAGCACTCCAAGCTCCTTCCCTCTTTTAAGTGCTTAACAGGCGCTGAATTTCTTTTTTGATTTCATTATGGTTAATCAAAACAAATAGAGTTTTTTCATTAGAATAGATTACTTTGCCCATTTTGGCATCTTTTGGTTTTCTCACATATTTTCTCAGGGTATGGATAATAGGTGCATTTTCTTTGTCTTTGGTTTTACTGTAATAACCGGCCAGCCTTGCTGCAAAGAGCAGTGTAGAATGGGGAGGGCTTTCCAGATTCTTATGATTTTTGATGATGACATGGCTTCCCGGTCTGCTCAGGTTATGTAACCAGAAATCGTTTCCCGAAGACAGATACCTTAAAATATATTCATTCTGCCTGTTGTTCTTCCCGACCAGGATTGTCCATCCGTCCGGGGAGAGAAATTTGCTTATGGCAGGGGTTTGCTCTGTTTTTCGCTTTGGTGGGGTTTGCTTTTCTTTTTTGATATATTTTAGCTTAAATAATTTGTTATATAGTTTGGATAAGTCTTCTAAGGAATTACTGCTCTCAGCTAATTTCTTATGTATTTCCTGTAACTGATGTAAAATTTTTTGATTTTCATTGGTTTGTATTTCGATTTCATCCTGGTTTTGTGATAATTTTTTATATTTTTTAAAATAATATTTTGCATTTTGCAGGGGTGTCAAATCAGGGTTTAAATGGACAGTTATTTGAGGTTGACGTGAATCACTATAATCAATCATGGTTATTTCATTTGTTCCGGGTTTGATATTCCACAGATTTGCCTTTATCAATTCGCCTTTCTTTTTATATTCTTCACATGCTTCTATTTCTTTTTTCCTGCCATTCAAAAAGCTTTTTTTCTCTTCCAATTTTTCAATATTCTTTTTTAAAACTTTATGAATGTTGTGATATAAATCCTGTTTTTCTTCTTCTTCTCTTAAGCGGATAAAGACAAATTCCAGACAGGATGAAGTATCTTTAAAGGGAACGTTCATGGTATTCTCTTGACTTACCGGGCAGAGTAAGAAATAGTCGATAATCTTATCGGTATCTTTATCGATTAACACTACCGGAGAGAATTCATTATTGAGAATTTTTTGTCTGAGCCCTGAAAATGGCTTCCACAGGTCAGGCAACTCTGGTTCAGGAATTTGATTAAGCCTTTGCTGCACAGGGAAATTCATAGAGGAAACAATTTCTTTGGAACTTTTGACACCAAATCCGTTAAAATGCAATTGGAAGAATTGCCATAAATATCCTACATTATCTGAATGACTGCTTTGGATTATCAAATTTAAAAATTCCTGCCGGCTGACTGTTAGAGGATTTACTTTGTCCTTTTTGGGTGGATGAACATAGCAAATACCTGCCTTTACTTCCCGATAGCGGTTGACCTCCGAGCCAACCTGTTTTAATGCGGCTTTGATATGATTGTTTTCATCTATCAGGATAACATTGCTATGTTTACCCATAAATTCAATCACCATCTGATAATGTTTTGCCGGTCCAAATTTATGGTAAGGCTGAATGAAGAGTTTGATAATACGGTCGAATTGAAAATGTTCAATATCTAACAACGTTCCACCCTGAACCCAGTTTTTCAGTTGATTAAAGAAAAGAGAATTAAAATTTTCTGAAGGAAGAGGTGATTTACTTAGAAAAAATGCCATCCTATCTGGTCGTACGGAAAAAAACAATTTTCCGGTGGAGTAATTGCTCATCATAACCAGCAATATTTCATACTTGCTAAGCTGATAAAGGTCAATGATTTTTGCCGGGATCATTTGTTCTTTAATTTCATGGGTTACCGAGGATAGGACAATACTGTCAAGTTTCATCTTTTTCCACCTGTATTTAGTATATAAATATCAATAGATGTTACAGGTCATTTATAATATATTTAACCTCAGCGGTCAAGTTATTATAAAATTTTACACCATCGATTCAATCCCTATTTTTCCTTAAAATTACCTGACTACCATTTCCTTCCTGGTCTTGACTCCCTCTATTTGTTGAACCTTGTCTTAAGAGAAAGGGGTTATGTAAATAATAACCTGACTATTTATTAATAACAGAATCCATGCTAAAATACAGTAAAAAAGAACAAAAGAAATACTCTATTGCAAAGTCTTAAAATTTTGGCTTAACAAAGAGATTGACACATTCCGATAGATGAGAGCAGTTTTCATTGGGGTAAATCATTTTTTAGTTCTCTAACGAGTACGACATACCATATACTCTATACTAAAGAAGGGAATAAATAGTATGAGTCTTGCTGATATTATTAAAGTTGCTCGAGGAAAGGAAAAAGCAGATCTATTATTAAAAAATGGGAAGATAATTAATGTTTTTTCCGGAGAAATATATATTTCCGATGTTGCAATTTATCAAGACATGATTGTGGGATTAGGAGGAGGATATGACGCCGATAAAGAAATAGATATCTCTAATTGCTATCTTTCTCCTGGATTTATAGATGGCCATATTCACTTAGAAAGTTCTATGGTTAAAATTTCAGAATTTGCCAAGACTGTAGTGCCAAGAGGGACAACTTCAGTGATTATCGATCCTCACGAAATTGCCAATGTGTTGGGCTTAGAAGGTATTAGATATATGTTAGAATCCAGCAAATATAACCCTTTAAATATTTTTATGATGCTCCCTTCTTGTGTTCCTGCTTCATCTTTAGGAACCTCTGGTGCAAACCTTAGTGTAAATGATTTATTTCCTCTGTTAGACGAAAAATGGGTTTTAGGGTTGGGAGAGGTGATGAATTTTCCGGGAGTGTTAAACCAGGTTCCTGAGGTTTTAGCTAAAATAGTAGCGTCCTCAAAAAAATGTATTGACGGACATGCTCCTAATTTATCGGGTAAGGATCTTTGTGCCTATATTTCCGCTCAAATAAGATCTGATCATGAATGTACCACGGTGGAAGAGGCTAAAGAAAAATTGAGATTAGGGATGTATATTATGCTCAGAGAAGGTTCAGTCACTCGAAATTTAATCGACCTCTTGCCTCTTATAAATCCTGATAATTCCCGAAGATGTTTCTTTTGTTGTGATGACCGGCACCCCAAAGATTTAATTGAAGAGGGGCATATTAATTATATTATTAAAACTGCTATCCAGAAGGGCATAGATCCTGTTACCGCTATAAGGATGGCCACCATAAATACTACTGAATATTTTAGACTAAGAAATTTAGGGGCAATTGCTCCTGGTTATCTGGCTAATTTGGTTGTTTTTGATAATTTTAAAGATTTTAATATCCTTAAAGTTTTTAATAATGGAAAATTGGTTGCCGAAAACGGAGAGTTGTTAGCACTAAGTCCCAAACCATTAGAGGTACCTATTAGAGGTTCAATTAATATTAAGTGGCTTTATCCTGAAGATTTTAAGATTCCCGTAAGAGGCAATAGATGCAGAGTTATAAAGGTTACACCAGGTCAAATTATTACGGAAGAAATTATTGAAGTCCCTAAAACCGAGGAAGGTTTTGTTATTTCTGATACCAAACGAGATGTGTTAAAAATTGCTGTAGTAGAGAGACATCATGCTTCTGAAAAAGTGAGTAGAGGTTTAGTCCAAGGTATTGGTCTGAAAAGAGGAGCATTGGGGTCATCTGTTGCCCATGATTCCCACAATATCATAATTGTGGGCACTAATGATAAGGATATGTTAAATGTTGGGGCAGCTATTGCAAAGATGGGAGGCGGATTAGCAATATCCGTAAATGAAAAAATAGTAGATTCACTTCCCTTGCCTATTGCTGGCTTGATGTCGGATAGACCTTTATTAGAGGTGAAAGAAAAATTGGAATCCGTCTCTAAAACTGCCGAAAAATTAGGAGTTACAGTAGACAATCCTTTTATGAGTATTGCTTTCTTATCTTTAGAAGTGGCTCCCTATATTAAATTAACCAATAAAGGCCTGGTAGATGTTAATAAGGCAAAAATTGTAGATTTGTTTATTTAACCATAAAAAACCACTAATCAAAGAACCGGTTTCCTTAAAGAAGTGTAAAGCCTGATGTGACCCTCGTCATAGGAAAATTCAACGAGGCCAGCCTGTGAAGACCGAAACCCCAATTATTACCTACTTTTTGGCATAAATTTTAAGGAACATCTCCAAATCGTTGACTCAAACAAGATAATTGTAATTGACATTGGAAAAAGGGGAAATTAAAATGAAATAAACAGAATGAATCAGAGGCAGAAGGGAGGTTATGATTCTTTTGGTTTAGCTGTAATTCTGTCGAGGTATACAAAATTGAAAAAGAAGGTCTGGTGTAGCAATTTATCACCACATCCCCAGGCCAGGATAATTTATAAAAGGAGGTATGATTCGTATGAAAAAAACTGGATTGATTCTTATGCTGTTGATTATGATATGTAGCTTTATTTCGGTTGTTGGAGCCCAGGAAACTCCCCTTAAGATTGCTTTTGTCTATATTGGTCCCCCGGGAGATCTTGGATGGACCTATATGCATGATCTTGGACGCAAGGAGATGGAGGAAGCTCTGGGAGAAAAAGTTGAAGTAAAATTTATTGAAAGTGTCGAGGAAGGGCCAGATAGTGCTCGTATTATACGGCAATATGCCATGCAAGGCTATAATGCCATATTTGCCACTTCATTTGGGTATATGGATTATATGCACGAAGTAGCTCAGGATTTTCCGGACGTATATTTTGAACATTGTTCTGGCTACAAGACCCATGACAATATGGCTACCTATTTTGGACGGATATATCAACCTCGGTATCTCTCAGGAATAGTTGCCGGAAAGATGACAGAATCAAATATTATTGGATATGTGGCGGCTTTCCCCATTCCGGAGGTCATTCGGGGCATTAATGCCTTTACCATTGGTGTTCAGGAGGTTAATCCTGATGCAAAAGTACATGTCGTCTGGACAAACACCTGGTATGATCCTGTAAAGGAACGGGAAGCAGCCATTGCACTGCTTGATCAGGGTGCGGATATCCTTGCCCAACATCAAGATACTACAGAACCGCCTAAGGCAGCTGATGAAAGGGGAAAACTCAGTATAGGGTATGATGCTGATATGAGACAGTTTGTCGGGGACAGTGTATTGGTATCACCAGTATGGAACTGGGGAGTGTACTATATTGATACTGTACAAAATATGTTGCATGGAAGCTGGGAAACCCATCAATATTGGGGTGGTTTGAATGAGAATGTCGTTAAACTTTCCGATTTCAGTCCCCTGGTTCCTCAGGATGTCCGTGACTTGGTAGCAGAAAAAAAGGCCATAATTGAATCCGGAGAATGGGATGTATTTACCGGTCCTGTCTACAATCAAGAAGGGGAAATTGTTGTGCCAGAGGGACAGGTAATGAGCGATAATGAGAAACTGAATCTTAATTTCTTTGTACAGGGTGTAGTAGGAAAAGTGCAATAAAAAATGACCTAGCCGACGCTCCCTGTAATTCATGTAAGCGCAGGGAGCCTTCTTTATCCAACCGGATATTCGAAAGAGAAAACAATACATGAATCAAAAAAAACTTGAAGCACCAATACTCCGAATGATAGGCATTACCAAACGTTTCCCCGGGGTTGTTGCTAATGATTCTATTGAGTTAGAGCTTTATCCTAGCGAAGTACTTGCTTTGCTCGGAGAAAATGGCGCCGGCAAGAGTTCCCTTATGAATGTGTTGGCGGGGTTATATTATCCTGATGCAGGGGAAATTTTTATTCGGGGAAGTCGAGTTGAAATATGCAATCCACAGGATTCCATACTTCATGGTATCGGTATGATACACCAGGAGTTTATGCTGGTTGGAAATATGACCGTGGCGGAAAATATTATTCTTGGGCTCAAAGATATTCCGTTTATACCCTCCATGGGAGAGGTAAGAAAAAAGATTAGGGAATTGTCAGAACGATACAATATAAAAGTTAATCCTGATACATACATTCAAAATATGGGTGTTGGAGAGCAGCAACGTGTGGAAATATTGAAACTCGTTTATCGGGGGGCTACTGTTCTCATCCTGGATGAGCCAACTTCAGTGTTGACTCCCGAAGAGGCTCGTGACCTTAATAGAATCATGAATACCATGTTACATGAAGGAAAGTCGGCAATCTTTATAACCCATAAATTGGATGAGGTTATTCAATTTTCCCATCGAGTGCAGGTATTAAGGAAAGGTAGAACAGTAGCAGTTTGCAATACGAAAGAAATAACCCAGCGCGATCTGGCCAAACTAATGGTGGGGCGTGAGGTATTATTCCGCATTGAAAAAAAGCCCTTTTTTCCGGGGAAGATCAGGATTAAGTTGGATCATGTCCATTCAGAAGATGAAACAGGAAGAAAATTGCTAAAAGACATTTCCCTTAAGATTAGAGGCGGTGAAATTCTTGGTATAGCAGGAGTTGCTGGCAATGGGCAACAGGAATTGGCTGAAGTATTAACAGGATTGTCCCGGATAGGTTCCGGAATTATAAAAATTGACGGTAAAGATATGACCAACAAGCAGCCAATACAGATGATTCAAGCTGGTATCAGTTATATTCCCGCAGATCGTAATACTGTGGGAATTGTTGGAGATATGAGTGTATCTAATAATCTTGCCATGAAAAAGTATCGGAATGAACCACTCAGTAAAAGAGGGGTACTGCGCCTTGATCTCATACTCAGCTTCGCGAAACGTATGATCACATTTTTTAATATTTCTACTCCTGAACTGACCACGATGGTTAAGTTTCTTTCCGGTGGCAATATTCAGAAAACGATTCTTGCCCGAGAAATAGATGCCTGTGGTGGAATTCTGGTAGCAGTTTATCCTTCCAGAGGATTGGATGTTGGTGCTATCGAGGCTGTACGAAAAAAAATTCTTGAACAGCGAGAAAAGGGATGTGCAATTTTATTAATTTCAGAAGAGCTGGATGAGTTAATGGCTGTGGCTGATACGATTGCCGTGATGTCTGATGGAAAAATTATGGGAGTAGTAAATGCCCAAACGGCTGATATGGAAGAACTTGGTATGATGATGGCTGGAGTTGCCGGGAGGGTTTTATGAGGATAACGCTGGTAAAACGGGAAACAAGATCTAATAAAATATCAGTGCTTGTTCCGATTATTTCCTTTCTTGTTTCTTTGATCCTTGGTGGTATTGTACTGGCTTTTTCCCAGGCAAATCCTTTTATGACTTATATTCATATGTTTAAGGGAGCTTTTGGCAATTGGATGGCTTTTTCCGAAACCCTGGTCAAGGCAATTCCTTTAATGTTAACCGGACTTGGAGTTTCAGTTGCCTTTAGGCTTCGTTTCTGGAATATCGGCGCAGAAGGACAATATGTATGGGGTGCTATTGGCACGACCTGGATTATGCTGTATTGGCAGTTTTTACCCGTACCAGCGCTTCTTCCCTTGGGCTTACTTATGGGCATGGCCGCTGGTGCCATCTGGGCAGGTATTCCGGCAGTATTGAAGGCATCAGGGAAGGTTGATGAAACCCTGACTACCCTTATGCTCAACTATGTGGCAATTCTTTTTGCGGAGTATCTTTATTATGGACCATGGCGAGATCCCAAAGGTTATGGTTTTCCCGGTACTGAACCTTTTCCCCAGGAAGTCTGGTTACCACGATTTTCAGGACGCGCACATTGGGGTTTATTTATAGCAATTATTATTGCGTTTCTTCTCTGGTTTGTAATTTTCAGGACAAAATGGGGATTCCAAATTCAGATGATCGGTAAAAGTCCAAAAGCAGCACGATGTCAGGGAGTAAACATAAATTGGAATATGATCATGGTACTGTTGCTTTCTGGTGCTCTCAGTGGACTTGGCGGGGGAGCCGAAGTCGCTGCAGTTTCGCATCGATTGCAGAAGGGAATTATCTCAGGTTACGGCTATACGGCTATTATTGTTGCCTGGATGTCTCAGCTTCACCCGATAGCGATTCTATTTGTGGCTATTTTAATAGCAGGATTACTAGTCGGAGGTGATCAGATACAAATGATAATGGGTTTACCTTCTGCGATGGGATTGGTGATTCAGGGATTACTACTCTTTCCGCTGTTAGCGGGTTCAATTTTTACGGAATATCGCATTCGTATTAAGAAAACAAAAGAGGTTTGAGATGCTGTTAATAACCACATTATTGCTGGTAACCATAAGGGCAGGAACATCACTGCTCTATGCTACTATCGGTGAGATCTACACCGAAAGATCAGGTATTCTGAATCTTGGTGTGGAAGGGATGATGATGATGGGGGCAGTTACTGCTTTCAGTGTTGTTTATAGTACTAGGAATCTCCTGCTTGGAGTAGCAGCAGCCATGTTGGTTGGCGGTGCTATGGCTTTACTTCATGCGTTTCTTTCGGTATCCATGCGGGCTAATCAAGTTGTCAGCGGGTTAAGCCTGACCATCTTTGGTACCGGTTTTGCCAGTTTTCTTGGTCAGCGTCTCGGACCGGCGGAGAATAGTTATAATCTTACTGGTCTTACCGGGGAGAAATTTCCTATTATTCACATACCTTTTCTGGAAGAAATCCCGGTGCTTTCAGCATTTCTTCAGCAGGATGTTCTCACCTATCTGTTATATATTATTGTTCCCTTAGCCTGGTTTTATTTGTATAGAACGAAGAATGGCCTATCCTTACGATCCGTAGGCGAAAATCCTCGTACTGCTGCTGCCATGGGTATCAGTGTCATGAAAATACGATATAGTTATACCGTTTTTGGAGGTATGCTGGTGGGATTGGGAGGTGCTCACCTTTCTCTTGCCTATACTCCCGGGTGGTCTGAAAATATTACCGGAGGACGCGGATGGATTGTTATTGCTCTGGTCATTTTCTCGGGCTGGAATCCAGCAAGAGCGGTATTTGGGGCAATTCTATTTGGGGGAATTAATGCTGTACAATACAGACTTCAAGCTGCAGGGACGGTCATACCGGCATCATTTCTTAATATGGCTCCTTATTTGATAACAGTGATCGTTCTGGTGATCATGACATTTTTAAGCAAAAAAAAGAAGACCAGCTTTTCATCACCATCAGCTTTGGGTACCTCTTTTTCCATAGAAGATAAATAAAAGATAGCGGGGGGGGTTGTTCCTGTTTCATAATGCAGTAACTATTGATTCATCAGGAACTCCCATCTGTAAAGAATAGGACAAGCAGAACTAAATATTAAGAGTACCACATCTATCAGGGTGTTGGTACCTATCAACAGAGGTAACCCTCTGTCAAAGGAGAGAGGTGTAGAGAAATGGTTTATAGTAAAGTTAATAAACCAATAAGACGGGTTGATGCCTATGAAAAAGTTACCGGAAGGGCAAAATTTGGTGCTGATCTTTTCTTTCCTGATATGCTCTATGGTAAAGTTTTACGCAGTAAATATCCCCATGCTCGAATTTTAAAGATAAATATTGATAGAGCTTTAGCCTATCCAAAAGTTAAGGCTGTACTAACTGCCCAAGATGTTCCCAATAATGAATTTGGAGTCATTATACCAAACCAACAGGTTTTAGCTAAGGAGCGAGTTTTGTATATAGGCGATGGTATTGCTGTTGTTGCTGCTGAGACTAAAGAAGCGGCTACAGAAGCTTTAGAGTTGATTGAGGTAGAATATGAAGAATTATCCGGAATTTTTGATCCGGATGAATCAGCAACCAAAGAAGCCCTGTTAATTCAACCTGAAACACTTACTAATCAAGTAGTTCATCATCTTCTAAGAAAGGGAGATGCAAAAAAAGGTTTTGCTCAGGCTGAGGTCATTTTGGAAAGAGAATACACTACCCAATTTGTGGAACACAGTTATATTGAAACTGAGGTAGTCGTAGCAGTGCCCTATGAGCAAAACAATTTGGTAACTATTTACGGTTCGATACAAAATCCTTTCGCCTGTCGAAATGCAGTGGCTTCCGTACTTAGAGTCGATTTAAATCAGGTGAGAATCATTCAAAATCATATGGGAGGGTCATTCGGTGGAAAAGACGAAGTTATGTCTTCTATGGCTGCCCGCGCAGCCCTCTTATCTTTAAAAACGAATCGACCGATTAAAATGATAAATACTCGAGAAGAATCAATTCTCGAAAGCTATAAACGTCATCCCTATAAGATGAAATATAAAGTAGGTGCTACTAGAGAAGGCAAATTGGTGGCAATGGAGATTAAATGTGTTGCCGATAGTGGGGCTTATGCCTGCCAGACTCCATTTGTTACCTGGCGCTCAGTGGTACAGGCCACAGGTCCTTATGAAATACCCCATGTGCAGACTGATACTTATGGCTACTATACCAACAATGTATATACCGGGGCAATGAGAGGTTATGGCTCACCACAGGTTATCTTTGCTCAGGAATCATTGCTGGATGAATTGGCTGAACAATTAAGGATAAGTCCGGTGGATTTACGTTTAAAAAATATCTATCACAATGATTCCATTACGGCCAGTGGACAGAAATTAGATAATCACCAGGTGAGTCTGGAAGAGGTAATAACTAAGGCTATTACAGCAAGTCATTATCAAGAGAAATACATAAAATATAGTAAAGGTAAAAAAGAAGATAAAAAAAGAGGTATCGGCATGGCCGTCAGTTTTCGGGGTTGTAGTCTGGGGGCTGAGGCAACGGATGCTGCCGGAGCCATAGTTGCCATTCAGCGTGATGGTAGTATCTTAATCTCCTGTGGGTTGGCTGAAAATGGTCAGGGTTTAAAAACTGTCTTTAGCCAGATAGCAGCAGAGGAACTGGGGGTAGAAATTAAGAGGATTAGTTATATGGAGATTGATACTTCAGTCTCTCCCGATAGTGGTTCTACTGTTGCTTCCCGCAGTACTTTGTTAGGTGGTCAAGCAGTGAAGAAAGCGGCTAATCAAATAAAAGAAACCCTGGCTGATATCATAGCAGTTGAATGTAAGGTCAAAAAGGGTAACTTGATTTTTAAAAATGAAAGTATATATGAGAAAAATAAAAGAATAGTTTCTTTTAATGAAGTAGTTGATTTAGCCAATAAACAGGGAATCTTTTTATCTGCCTATGGCTGGTACAAAGCTCCCGATATTTCCTGGAATGAAGAAACCGGCCAAGGCAGACCATATTTTACTTATGTCTATGGTTGTCAGGTGGCTGAAGTTGAGGTTGATATAGCGACCGGTCAGATAGAAGTATTGAAGATTACCGCCGTTCATGATGTAGGCAGGGCTATTAATCCTGCCTATCTAAAAGGGCAAATCTATGGCGGAGTCATGATGGGTTTGGGTTACGGTATTATGGAAGAGATAGAAACCGAAGAGGGTTATATTAAAAATACTAATTTTGATGAATATCTTATTCCAACCATAAAAGATATGCCCGAAATAGTACCAATTGTGGTAGAAAATCCTGACCCCAATGGTCCTTACGGAGCTAAATCTATTGGTGAGCCCACGTTAGAATTAACAGCAGCAGCCATTGCTAATGCGCTGACTAATGCTACCGGAAATAGAATGAGACATTTGCCCCTTAATCTGGAAAGGGTTTTACTGGGATATTCCTTAAGTAAAGGAGCCCCAAGAAATGCAAACTTATGATTTTTTGACTACCACAAAAATCGAAGAGGCCTTAAATTATTTAGATAAATTAAAAAGGGTTCAGATATTGGCCGGGGGAACAGATTTGTTGGTCAATCTTCATAAAGGAAGCTCTCGTTTAACACCCTTTGATTACCTGTTGGATATCAGTAATATTTCAGAATTGAATTTTATTACCGCAGTTCATCATTTTATAGAAATAGGTTCTTTGATAACCCATTCCAGCTTAATACATGAACCTCTCATAAATAATAATTTTCCTATTTTGGCCAACGCAGCCCAAACTATCGGCTCAACACAAATCCGTAATAGGGGCACTATGGGAGGTAATATTGTGAATGCTTCTCCTGCGGCAGACCTTTTACCACCTTTAATTGCCTTAAAAGCCAAAGTGGAATTAACTTCCCAGAAAGGCAAACGAGTATTATCCTTAGAAGAATTTTTAACCGGTCCTTATCAAACTAAATTACAGGCATATGAATTATTAACCAAAATAAAAATTCCTTTGCTTGGTGAACATTATTATGCTGATTTTCAAAAAATTGGTCGCAGAAAAGCACTATCAATTGCACGGCTAAGTATTGCCCTGGTGGCAAAAATAGATGAAGAGGGGATATTCCGGGATACGAGAATTGTGCCCGGATCTGCTACCCCTTATCCCCAATCCTTTCCTCAATCAGAAGAAGCGGTTAATGGAAAATCGATGCATACGATTGATTTAGAGGAAATTAGTCAAATAACCGGCAATGAAATGATCTCTATTACTGGAGAGAGATGGTCTACTCCTTATAAGAAACCGACCATTGCTGTTCTGATTAAGAGAGCGCTGGAAAAGATTATTCAGGAGGCAAAAATTAATGCATAAGATCACTGTAACTTTCACGGTAAATGGGAAAGAAGTAACCCTAAAAGTAGGTTCTAAGGAGCGACTCATTGATACTTTGAGGGAACAATTAAAATTAACTGGAACCAAAGAAGGATGCAGTATCGGAGAATGCGGAGCCTGTACAGTTATCCTTGACGGCAAGGCAGTTTGTTCCTGTTTAATTCTTACCGGGCAGATTGGGGGAAGTGAAGTGCTTACGGTTGAAGGATTGGAAGTGCAGGGTGAGCTTGATTCTTTACAGCAGGCTTTTATTGATCATCATGCCATACAATGTGGTTTTTGTACACCGGGGATGCTGATGTCTGCCAAAGCATTGCTTACCCATAACCCTCATCCCAGTCGAGAAGAGATTAAAACAGCCCTGGAGGGTAACCTCTGCCGTTGTACCGGCTATGAACAGATTATTGAAGCAATTGAGAGTGTAACCAAAGACTGAAAGGGGGGATTTTTTGAATGTCTTCAATATTAATTAAAAATATCAAAGAGATTGTCACAATGGATAGAGATAGAACAAGATTAAAAGGTTACAGTCTTCTAATTGAAGATGATAGAATAAGTAGAATTACCCCGAAGATAGAATGTAAAGCTGATGAGGTCATTGATGGTTCTGATTATTTCCTGTATCCGGGATTGATTAATACCCACCATCATTTCTATCAAACCTTGACCAGGAATATTCCCCAGGTGCAAAATGTAGAGCTATTCGGTTGGCTGAAATATCTTTATCCTATCTGGGCTCGTTTAACCCCGCAGGCAGTTTATTATAGTAGTTTAGTGGCAATGGGAGAACTTCTAAAGACGGGTTGCACCACCGCAGTTGACCAGTTCTATGTTTTTCCTAAGAACCAGCCGAAAGAATTAATAGATGAAGAGTTCAGGGCTGCTCAGGAAATTGGCATCAGATTTCATGGCGGTCGGGGAAGCATGTCTCTAAGTGAAAAAGATGGGGGATTACCACCTGATGAAGTAGTTCAAAGCGAAGAAGAGATTCTCTCAGATTCTCAACGAGTGATAGAGAAATACCATGATAGTAAACCTTTTGCTATGCAAAGAGTGGTTTTGGCTCCTTGTTCTCCCTTTTCAGTTACTGAAAATCTTTTAAGAGAATCAATCAAACTGGCACGTAGTTATAATGTGAAGGGTCATACACACCTTGCAGAGACTAAAGATGAAGATGAATTTTGTGGGAAGACTTTTAATTTGCGACCACTGGATTATATGGAAAAAGTTGAATGGTTAGGTCATGATATCTGGTTTGCCCATTGTGTCCATCTAAACGAAATAGAAATAGATCTATTAGCTGAAACAGGAACGGGAGTAGCACATTGTCCTGTTTCTAATCAGAAACTGGCCTCTGGAACAGCTAATATTCCCTATATGTTAAAAAGGAAGGTACCGGTAGCTCTTGGAGTTGATGGAAGTGCCAGTAATGATTCTTCTAATATGATTGCTGAATTGAAAGCAGCTTTTCTGATACACCGTTTAATCTATGGTATTTCTGGCCTATCAGCAGACGAAGTACTCAGTATGGCTACCAATGGTGGTCGTGATGTGCTGAACCAGCCGGAGATCGGAAGCATAGAGGAAGGAAAAGCAGCAGATATATTTTTAATCAATACAAAAAGATTGGGATTTGCTGGTGGCTTATCAGATCCTGTTTCTGCTCTGGTAACTTCAGGTGATTCCCAAATTGTTGATATAACTATCGTGAATGGTAGAATTGTAGTTCGTGAAGGCTGTCTAACCAATATCGATGAAGAAAAATTGATTGAGGAGGCCAATCAAATTTCCCAAAAGATAATTGAAGGATGAGAGGTGAATAAAGATGTTGATTATTGGAAATGGAACTGTGATTACTCTTGATAAAGATACTCGAGTTATCCCTAATGGTGGAGTGGCCATTGACGGAGTGGATATTTTGGCAGTTGAAAAAACGGAAGAATTGCGAATAAAATACCCGGAAGCTACCTTTAAAGATATTAAGGGCAGAATCATAATGCCCGGTATGATTAATACTCATATGCATCTTTATAGTACTTTTGCACGAGGAATGAATCTTAAAACAGATGTGCCACCTAAAAATTTTGTAGAAATTTTGGAAAAGCTCTGGTGGAGATTAGATAGAACTTTAAATAAAGAAGATATATATTACAGTGCAATGTATGCTCTTTTAGATTGTGTAAAAAAGGGAACGACCACCATCTTTGATCATCATGCCAGTAGTAATTTTATTGATGGAAGTTTAGATGTAATTGCTGAAGCGATACATCAGACAGGTATTAGAGCTAATCTATCTTATGAAATTTCCGACCGTGACGGTCAGGAAAAGGCTTTGGCAGGGATCAGGGAAAATGAACGATTTATAAAGAGGACACAACAGGAAAGCAATAACTATTTAAGAGGGTTAATTGGACTTCACGCCTCTTTTACGCTAAATAATGAAACTTTATCCCAAGCAGCTTCTCTATCTGATGAATTAGAAATCCCTTTTCATATCCATGTGGCCGAGGGAATGGCTGATGTTTACGAAAGCAAGACCCGTGGTTATAAAGGAGTGGCAGATCGTCTTCAGCATTTTCATATTTTACGTCCCGGGACTTTAGCTATTCATGGTGTTCATCTTCAGGAAAAAGAATTGGAAATGTTAAAAAATAATCAGGTTTATTTAGTTCATAATCCTGAATCTAATATGGGTAATGCAGTAGGTATGGCTCCGGTTCAATCCTCTTTCGATAAAGGTATTGTGGTAGGATTGGGGACGGATGGATATACTGCTGATATGTTTGAAAGCATCAAAGTGGCAAATCTATTACAAAAACATGAACTGCACCATCCTCAGGCTGGCTCAGAAGAAGTTTTTCAGATGGCGTTTAAAAATAACCGTGAGATTGCCCATAAATTTTTTAATCAACCTCTGGGAATCCTTGCGGCAGGAGCCCCTGCTGATTTTTTAGTGGTCAATTACTTTCCGCCTACTCCCATCAACAGTAATAATGTTTATTTTCATATTTTATTCGGGCTGAGCGGAGATATGGTTGATTATACTATTGTAGGCGGTAAAATATTAATGGAAGATCGAAATATATGTGGATTAGATTATGAAAGGATTGCTATTAAAACAAAAGAACAGGCACAAGACTTTTGGAAGCGATTTTAATTCAGTGGACACAAAGATAGCAGGTATTATTTTAGCTGCAGGGGAAGGGATTAGAATGGGTAAGCCAAAATTAAATCTTTCCTTAGGTTCCAAAAAAATCATTGAATGGGTATTGGAAGCAGCTTTATCCTCTCTGTTAGATAAAATGATCTTAGTGATACGTCCGGATGATAAAGAGGTTTCAGAGATAGGGAAAAGGTGGAAGGCAGAAATTGTTTTTAACCCCGATTTTAAGAAAGGTATGAGTACAACCATTCAAAAAGGTCTACTTCAATTGGATTCCCAGAGAAAAGAGGTAGATGGCTTTTGTCTGATTTTAGGTGATCAGCCTTTGATTAACGCCAAAATTATCAATCAACTGATTACCTCTTTTACTAAAGGCAAAAAAGAGATAGTTGTTCCTTATTATCAAGATAAACGGGGAAATCCGGTTCTTTTTGACCTTGATTGGAAAGAGGAGTTAATGAATATAACCGGTGATGTAGGTGGCAGAGTACTAATAAAGGCACATCCTGATAAGGTGAAAAGAATAAATATCTCAGATCGTTCAATTTTATTTGATATTGATAGAGATGAAGATTATTTAAAAGCCAGGACTTATTTCGAAAGGAAAGAAAATTCGATTGGAGAATGACCTATGAGTACCTGTAATTTAATAAAAGGCTGAGAGGAAAAAAATGTATTCCAATTTTACAGTTAGGAAATTCGAATGAAAAAGATACCGGTAGCTAAAGCAGTTGGTACGAAGTTATGTCATGACATTACACAAATTATACCTGGAAAATTCAAAGGACCTGCCTTTCGAAAAGATCATATTATCAGGCAGGAAGATATTGAAAAGTTAAAGAAAATTGGCAAGGAATACATTTATGTCTGGCAGCCCAAGCAAGGGGAAATTCATGAGAATGAAGCCTCTCTGAGAATATCTCAAGCAATATCAGGAGAGAATATTAAATTTGATGAACCTGTTGAGGGGAAAATAACCTTAAAATCGTTAACCAAAGGATTGTTTGAAGTTAAAAGCAAACTTCTATACCAAATAAATTCTATAGAAAATGTTACCATTCCTTGTCTTCCCAATCATTTCAGGGTAATTGAAAATCAGAGTTTAGCAGGTGTGCGCATTGTTCCTCTCGTTATTCCAGAAGAAATGATCAAAAAAGTAGAAGTATTATGTCAGGAAGAAGGGGCTGTTTTTGCTGTAAAAAAGTATAAGAGTCTAAGAGTGGGTATTGTGACTACCGGTAATGAAGTGTTTAAAGGGTTGATTAAAGATGAATTTGGTCCTTTATTAAGGAAGAAGTTTGCTTATTTTGGAGCAGAGATTAAAGGACAAATTTTATGCCCCGATGATATTGGAAAAATTAAAGCAGCCATCTCTTATTTTAGACAACTGAATGTCGACCTGATAGCCTTAAGCGGGGGAATGTCAGTAGATCCGGATGACCTGACACCCGGTGCCATTAAAGAAAGCGGTGCAAAGATTGTGACCTATGGTGTCCCCGTTCAACCAGGCAATATGTTTATGTTGGCCTATTCAGGAGAGACGACCTTAATAGGTATCCCTGGTGCATCCTTATTTTATAAAAATACGATTTTAGATATTGTCTTACCAAGAATATTCATAGGCGATATCCTGTCTAAAAAGGACTTTATAAAAATGGGCGAAGGCGGATTTTGCGCTACTTGTTCTAAATGTCATTATCCATTTTGTTATTTTGGCCGATAATATGTAAAAGGAACTACCAAGAAGAAAGGATACAGCTGTGAATTTATACCAGAAAATCAAGGAAAAATTTTACCTGTTGGTTTCAGATAATAATATTTGGTCATCTACCTTTCATGTGGTGAATGTGAGGCCTCTTACTCCTCAAGAGGTAATAGGAAATCCGGGAAGAGATGATTTTCCCTTATTAAAGGGTAAGGAAGTCATGATGCAAGCTGATTTCAGGGGAAGTTTAGGACAGGCATTTACTGATATGCCCGGAAATTTTACTGGAACATTAAGAGACGTTTTTCAACTTCCACTTATTAATAATTTTCAGAGGGCTGTTTTTATTGCCAGTATCAATGCTGTTTTACGCTATTTGGGCTATATTTCCAATACCATTCATTGTAGAGACCAAGAGCCTGCAGAATGTGCTACCCAGTTTAAAAATTATATGCAAGAAAAATTTGGGCAACCGCGTATAGCTTTTATTGGATTACAACCAGCAATAGTCGAATCGCTATCGACAACTTTTAAAATCAGAGTTGTTGATTTAGATAAAGGCAATGTAGGTCTTAGAAAAAATGGCATTCTTATAGAGAATGTGTCCCATACCCGGCAAATGATATCCAGCTCTGATATTATTATCGCTACCGGCACAACCTCGGTAAATAATACCTTAACTTCTCTATTAGGTAAAAAGCCGATTATCTTTTATGGGGTTACCATTAGTGGTATTGCCTACCTCATGAATTATCATCATTATTGTTTCTGCAGCCATTAAAAAAGAAAGGAAAGAACAATCCTGAATTGGTGCTTCGAATGATTTCAGAAGGAATTGTTTTTAAACAGGTGCAAGGGCGGGGAGTAAAATTAGTAACCATTGAAAAAGAAAAATATTTATTATTATTCCTTATGATTATTATAATGATAAGTAATTATGCTAAACTGTGAAAGAGAAAAGTTCGTTACCAATTACAATTTTATCGCAAAATAGAAGATATGCGATGTATGTTACAAGGAGGGAATCATTATGGGCGATGTTATGCGACCAGTTCCGTTTAAGCAGTTGCTCCGATGGATAATTGAAGAATATCGTTCCCAACATACCATTTTTGGGATACCGGAATCCCAATTTTTTGTTCAAGAAAATCCGAATCATATTCAGATATTTAATGAAAACTGTGGCCTTCCTTTGGGACCGGCAGCAGGACCTCATACCCAATTAGCTCAAAATATTGTTACCGCCTATTTAGTGGGGGGCCGGTTTTTTGAGCTTAAAACGGTGCAGAAACTTGACAGTCTGCAATTTGATAAACCCTGTATTGACGCGCTAGACGAGGGTTATAATACTGAATGGTCTACCGAACTTTCTCTGGAACAGGCCTTTGACGAGTATCTCAAAGCATGGATTCTGCTTTACCTGATAGAGTCTATTTTTAATAGATGTGTTTCTCCGGAGCACTCTTTTATTTTTAATATGAGTGTTGGCTACGACCTGAAGGGTATCAAAACGCCAAAAATGAATTCCTTCATTAACCATTTAGCTGATGCCTCAAAAAACTTGGTATTTAAGCGTCATCTGGAAGAATTGCTTTCTTTTATCCGGGGATTGGACCTTTCAGAAGCTATGGGTATTAAAGGACAGGTCCAAGGACTTGAGAATATTTCCAGTATGATTTCACCTTATATTACCCGATCGGTCACTCTTTCTACCATGCATGGATGCCCTCCCCAGGAGATAGAGGCGATAAGCAGATATCTGATGGAGAAAAAAAAGCTTAATACCTATGTAAAGTTGAACCCGACCCTCCTGGGGTATAAACAAGTTAGAAAAATACTGGATGCCCTTGGTTTCAACTATGTAACTCTCAAAGAATCGACATTTACTAAGGACCTGCAGTGGGATGATGCAATAGGGATGATTGAACGGCTTTCTAAATTAGCTGCTGAATGCAATCGTTATTTTGGTATTAAACTTTCCAATACCCTGGGAACGGTAAATACCTTGGGCATTCTTCCGGGAGAAGAAATGTATCTGTCCGGACGTATTCTCTTTCCCATTACCATTACTCTGGCTTCCCGCTTAGCACGGCAATTTGCAGGGACTCTCCCGATCTCTTATTCAGGAGGGGCATCTCAGTTAAATATTCTCCGGATTTTTGAGACAGGAATTAAGCCCATTACCGTGGCTACTGAACTTTTGAAACCGGGCGGTTACCTGAGAATGGCAGAAATGGCTCGAAAATTAGAGCCAATTATGGAAGAGAAGAGTCAAACCAATATGATTGATGTCAAGAAGCTTGAACAATTAGCCGAAAAATCCCTGCAAGATAATTATTACCAAAAAGATTGGAGGGGAACGAAGAAGGTTTTCATTGATCGAAAATTACCCTTAACCGACTGCTACATTGCTCCCTGTATTCTCTCCTGTCCAATCCTTCAAGATATTCCGGAGTATATTCGACTGGTGGGAGATGGGCAGTACGATAAGGCTTTGGAACTTATCTATTTGAAAAATCCTCTTCCTAATATAACTGGATATATTTGCGCTCATCAATGTATGTATAATTGCAGCCGACTTGATTATGAAGGGGCAGTCAATATTCGTGAGATCAAGAGGATTGCTGCTGAGCATGGGAGATATGTCCAACATAGTAAAAGTCTCAGTATTGCCAAGCAGTTAAATACCAAAGTTGCGGTTATCGGAGCAGGACCGGCAGGGCTATCTGCAGCTTATTTTCTATCTAAAGCAGGATTTAAGGTAACTATATTTGAGAAACAAGATTCCCCCGGAGGTGTCGTAGCCCATATACTGCCTAATTTCAGAATCCCAATATCTGCCATTCAAAAAGATATTGCTAATATTGAAGCAATGGGGGTAGATTTCAAATATGGTATATCAGATGAATTCTCTGTTCGTCATTTAAAAAATGAGGGATATAAATATATTTTTATAGGAATTGGGGCAGAAGCTTCACAAAAGCTGCAGCTGACTGGAGATAATCATCATGTTTATGAAGCCCTGGATTTTTTAAGGTCATTCCATAAGGAAGAAAGGTCTCTGAACATTGGTCGACGGATTGCGGTAATAGGGGGCGGAAATACTGCCGTAGATAGTGCCCGTTCCGCACTGAGGGTAAAGGGTGTTGAAGAGGTTTTTATCATCTATCGCCGTACTGAAGAGGAAATGCCTGCAGACCAAGAAGAGTATAAGCGAGCCCTTGCAGAGGGGGTTGTTTTTAAGCCCCTCTTGTTGCCGGAAGCATTTTCCAAAGAGGGGGTTCTAAAATGTCGCAAGATGTCTTTAGGTGCTCCTGACAAAAGTGGTCGCAGGAGTCCTGCTCCTACTGAGGAGACCACAGAGATGGCTGTAGATGCTGTTATTGGTGCTATTGGTGAACATGCAGACTCTACCTTTTTAACAACCTGCGGATTAAAGGTTGAAAAAAATAACAGACTATATGTAAACACAGAAACACTAGAGACTAACCTTACAAATGTTTTTATTGGCGGTGATATCCTGCGAGGTCCCTCAACAGTAGTTGAAGCTATTGCCGATGCGAGAAAGGCAGCAGAGGCTATCGCTAAAAAGGAAATACCGAATTGGAAAGGTTTGGATAAAAACATTGACTTAGATTTTGATCAAAAGAAACAAATACAGGAAATCTATTATAAAAAAGGGCGCCTCATTTCTGTACCAATATCCGAAGATGATAGGGTAATAGCTGAGACGGAAGCAGAGCGGTGTCTCGAGTGCAATACGATCTGTAATAAATGTGTAGATGTCTGTCCTAATCGGGCAAATGTAGCAATTAAAGTGGATAAAAAAGAAGATTTTAAGGATATTTACCAGATTCTTCATCTCGATGCGTTATGCAATGAATGTGGAAACTGCGCTACCTTCTGTCCCTATGATGGGAAACCCTACCGAGATAAGCTAACCTTTTTTAGCACCATAGAAGACTTTAGAAACAGTACCAATACTGGTTTTGTTATTACAGGTTCGTCTGATGATAAGTTAATAACCTTAAGGGTAAAAGATGATTTATGGAAGTTGAAAATTAATAAAAACAATGAATTAATCATACCCGCAAATTTTAAATATCCAAGCAATAACAATGGTGATTTTAAGGAACTTAACAAGATTTTCACGGTAATAAACACCATCTTAAAAGATTATCATTATTTAATTAACATGTAATAATTTAAAATATAACTTGACAATTGCATGCTAAAAAACAAAAAAGTCCTGTTCTTATTCTTAGCAACTGTACCCTTTTCAATTTTTAAGGTATTGCCAGAGCAACTCTATTGGTTTAGGTAATAAGAAAAAGAAGATTAAAAAATAAAAGAAGATATCCTTTTTTAAAGGAGGCAAGGGATTTATGCGACAGAGAACCTTACCGAATCAGCAGTATTTTGCACCTCGGGAATTAAAGGAGGCACTGGAGATTTTGTCCCGTTATCAAAATGAGCTAAAGGTGATTGCGGGAGGGACTGACCTTTTAGTACAATATTATGATCGACTATATGAAGTGAGCGGGTGGTTAGATTTACGATTAATTCAAGAATTGAAAGAAGTAAAAATAGTTGAAGATAAGATGATAATTGGGGCGATGGTTACTCATGCTCAATTAGAAAAATCTGAAGATATCAAAAAGTACTTTCCGGTCTTAAACCTGGCTGCAGCGGATATTGGTTCTCCCCAGATAAGAAACCGAGGTACTATGGGAGGTAATATTGTTAATGCCTCTCCAGCAGGTGATTTCCTTCCTCCTTTAATAGCTTACAATGCTCAATTTAGATTGCTCTCTCAGCAAGGAGAAGTTTTAGTTCTCGCAGAAGAATTTTTTATCGGACCTAAAAAAACTATCCTAAAACCGGATCAATTATTAACCCAGGTAATCCTTCCTTTGCCCGGTGAAAATACTTATGGCAGCTGGATAAAAATTGGTAAGAGAAGGGCTTTGGCCATTGCTACCATTACCTTAGCCCTGATAGTGAAAATGGCTGCAGATAATAAAACCATTAAGGAGGTAAGAACTTGCCTGGGCTCTGTAGCGCCTACTCCTATTGAAATTAAAGAAATTGGAACAAAGATGGCAGGAAAACAGTTTAATCAATTAGATTTTGACCAATTAGGTCAGATAGTTGAGGATAAAATTGCCCCTATCGATGATATCAGGGGGACCAGAGAGTATCGCAAAGATGTTGCGAAAGAGATAATGATAAATGCCTTAGAAGAGATAGATTTAGCCCTACGGAGGTACTATGGTGGAAAAATTAGTAATTGAATTAACCGTTAATGGTAAGAAAAGAAAGATTGAAACAACTTCTCATACCCGCTTGTTGGATCTTTTAAGGGATGACTTACATCTAACAGGAACTAAAGAGGGATGCGGGAAGGGTGAGTGTGGGGCTTGCACTGTGATAATGAACGGAGAGCTGGTAGCCTCCTGTTTGGTGTTGGCACCCCAAGCTGAGGGAGCAGTTATTACTACGATCGAAGGCATAGGTAGTAGTAAGCATCTCAATCCTATCCAAGAGGCTTTTATAGAGACTGGGGCAGTTCAATGTGGATTTTGTACCCCGGGCATGATTTTAGCTGCCAAAAGACTGTTAGAAGAGAATTTATATCCCAGTGAGGAGGATATTAAGCGAGGTATCTCCGGCAACCTGTGTCGCTGTACTGGCTATCAAAAAATATTTGATGCCATTGAATTATCTGCCAGCAGATTAAGGGAAAAGGGTGGCGGAAGGAGCAAAAAAAATGACTGAAAGATATGTAGGTAGAAATGTTTATAAAGTAGATGCCCGGGATAAAGTAATCGGTCAAGCCATATATCCTGACGATATCTATTTTGACGATATGTTGTATCTTAAAATCAAAAGAGCTACTTATCCTCATGCCTACCTACGAAAGATTGATATAAGTAAAGCACAAAAATTACCGGGAGTAGTTAAGGTCATTACTGCAGCTGACATTCCTACCGTGAAGAATTTTGGTTTGATTATAAAGGACCAACCAGTTCTTATTGCTATTGGCGAAAAAATACGTTATATGGGAGATGCCCTGGCTATAGTTATAGCAGAAAGCAAGGAAATTGCTTCTAAAGCAGCTAAGTTAATTGAAGTTGAAGTAGAAAAATTAGAAGTAATATCTGATCCCTTGCGGTCAATGACCAAAGGTGCTCCCTATATTCATGAAGATGGCAATATTTTAATTACTCATTATTTAAAAAAGGGTGATATAAAAAAGGGTTTTGCAGAAGCAGAAGTAATTGTAGAAAATGAATATAGAACAAGTTTTTTAGACCATATTCCTCTCCAAGTGGAAGCAGGAGTCGGATTTTTTGACCCAAAGAATGAGGTTATAAAACTCTGGGTAGCTTCTCAATGGCTTCATGACACTCAAGCTGATATAGCTCAGTCTTTAGGTATTCCTAAAGAAAAGGTAATGATTATTCAACCAGCTATTGGGGGTGCTTTTGGAAGAAAAGAAGATATCTCTGTCCATATTCACCTGGCTTTAGCGGCAATGATGACTAAAAGGCCAGTGAAACTGACTTATACCCGGGAAGAATCAATGATTGCTCAATCTAAGCGACATGCATTTATTATTCGGGCAAAGACTGGTGCAACCAAAAAGGGCTATTTAACTGCCTGGCAGGTTGAAGTAATCGGTGATACTGGAGCATATGCTTCCAGCGGTCCGGCAGTAGTGCACAAAGGTATGTATCACTGCACCGGACCTTATAATGTTGATCATGTCAAAGGAGTAGCCTATACTGTTTACACTAATAACACCTATGCAGGGGCAATGCGTGGTTTTGGTACAACTCAGATGGCTTTTGCCTATGAGTCTCAGATGGATATTCTGGCTTGCAAATTAGGGATTAATCCGGCTCAATTTCGTTGGCAAAATGCTTATGATATTGGTTCTTCCACACCCAATAAACAGATATTAACCCATAGTGTAGGGGTAAAAGAAACCATTAGAGAAGCGATAAACATGGCTGGTTGGGAGGAGGGAACCATATGAAGAAACATGGCAAAGGAATGGCTACCATTATGTTTGGTTTTGGTTATGGAGAAGGATTCCCTGATCATTCTATTGCTTCAGTAGAAATTGAAAAGGATAGGAAGATTTTGGTTAGAAGTGCTGCAGCTGATGTTGGCCAAGGTGTCTTAACTGTAATTACCCAGATTGTGGCAGAAGTGTTAAGAGTAAGTCCGGAAGCCATAGAAATCATTCCAGCCGATACCAATCTTACCAAAAATGCAGGTTCTTCTTCAGCGACTCGTCAGACTTATTTTACCGGAAATGCAGTTAAAAGGGCGGCTGAAGAGGTATTAGCTAAAATTTATCATTATGCCAGTTTAGAATTTAGAAGCGGTTATCCTGAATTAAGGGTAGAAGGGGGCCATATTTTCCAATATGGAAATCCAGATGATAAATTAAGTTATTGGGAATTAGCAGAAAGGGTGAAAACAAGAGGAGAAAGTTTGAAAGCAGAAGCATCTTTCTTTCCTCAAACCGATGCCCCCGACCCCAAAACTGGACAGGGCAAAAAGGTGTATGTGGCATATACTTTTGTTACTCAGGTGGTTGAGGTAGAAGTTGATACAGACACCGGAATTGTGAAAGTATTAAATGTTTATACTGCTGTCGATATAGGAAAGGCTATAAATCCTAAAAATGTAGAAGGTCAGATAGAAGGAGGTACTCTCCAGGGAATCGGGATGGCTCTTATGGAAGAACAGGTTATAAAGGAAGGAATTACTTTGAATCCTGATTTGACCGGCTATTTAATTCCTACTTCTATGGATAGTCCTCATTTTGTTACGCGGCTGATAGAGAATGAAGATTCAGGGGGTCCTTTTGGAGCCAAAGGGATTGGAGAACCGGCTACGATTGCCACTGCCCCGGCTATTGCCAATGCAGTCTATGATGCCATAAGAGTAAGAATTTATTCCTTGCCCATAACCCCGGAAAAAATAGTAAAAGCTTTCAAGGAAGAAAGTAGGCACATTTGATGAGATCAGTATAGATATTGACATTGTTTAATAATTGTGCTTAAATAATATTAAATAAATTAAATAATATTTAATAAATTTATTCTGACAAATAGACCATATTACTATATTCAGTTATGAAATATCTCAAATGCCGGTCCTATATTCCCAAAATTTTTAACTAAGTTGAAAAGCAAAGTAAAAATATCAGATAGTTAACATAAGTTATTGCAATGAACAAATGCTATTCATATTTTACAAATTACAAAATGAAGGTTTTAAGCTTAGATGAAAAATGAAAATAAAGTACTGGGAGATAAAATTCGTAAGATACGCATTTCAAAAGGAATGAACCTGGCTACTTTTGCCGCGGAAATTGGTAAAACCACCAGTTACTTAAGTCAAGTAGAACGAGGGTTAGCCTCACCATCGATAATGGCCTTAAGAGAAATTTCCAAAACGTTGAATGTTCCAATATTTTACTTTTTAGTTGATGATGGTAAACAAAGGGGAGTAGTAAGAAAGAATGAACGCAAAGTTCTACAATTTCCCAAGTCTCACTTAACTTTTGAACTTCTCAGTCCGGACTTAAGCAAACAAATTGAGATGATTAGAATCCGATTAGAGCCAGGGGCAAGCACCTGTACCGTTCCACTTCCTCATCAAGGCGAAGAATGTACCTTCGTATTAAAGGGCAAGATGGAAATCCAAATTGGAGATGAATTTTTCATCCTGGAAAAAGGGGATACCATTTACTATATTGCCAGTATTCCACATAAGATAACCAGCATCGGAGAGGAAGATCTTGTTGTTATTTCTGCCATTACTCCCAGCAATTTTTAGTGGAAGATCTTTGGTAATTTGATGAACTGATAAAATGTTAAATTGTATGGTAAGCATTGGTGCAATTTGATAAATAAAGAGAATGGGAGGTGAAAAAAAGAATATAAATTTGTGTTATCCAAACTAAAAAAATTTAAAAGGAGATATTAATTATGAGAATGAAATTTTCAAGTTTTATTGTGCAAATACTATTAATCATTTTGGTATTGAGCTTGAGCACTATGTCTGGTATAGCCCAGGATCCAGGCAGTTATAAGATGGTTTTAATACTTCCTGGACCTATCAATGATCAAAGTTGGAATGCTGCAAACTATGCAGGGTTATTAGCTTGTAATGATGCATTGGGCACAAACATGGAATATGTAGAAAATGTTCAAGCAAGTGACTTTGAATCAACCTTCCGAAATTATGGTGAACGTGGATATGATTTGGTTATTTCGGCTGGAACACAATTTGATGAAGCAGCAAACAGAGTTGGGCCGAATTATCCGGATACTACCTATTGCGTATTTAATGGTATGATTGCTAATCCCCCCAATGTATGTCCGGTTTTACCCAAAGAATACGAAGCAAGCTTTTTAGCAGGTATTGTTGCTGGTTATACCACAGAAACAGGTAAAATTGGAATTGCAGGAGGCTTCCCAAATAAGCTTATGATCATGCTTCTTAATACCTTTGAATATGGAGCAAGGATTGGTTCACCGAGGGTTGAGGTGATTAGGTCTTATGCAAATTCATGGGATGATGTAACATTGGGCAAACAAATGGCTGGTTCTATGATTGACAATAAAGCTGATGTTCTTTTCTTCTACGCAAATCAGGTTGGTCTTGGTGCTATTCAAGCATGCAAAGAAAAAGGAGCTAAATTTATAGGCTTTGCCAGCGATCAAAATAGTGTTGCCCCTGGAACAGTAATTGCAAGTGCCTGGTTTGGAACAGAAGATATGTATAAATGGATTGTAACCAATTATATGTCTGGTAATTTAGAACCAATCGTAAATGAATTAGGCGTTAGCGAAGGGGTTATTAGTATATCCTTTAGTGATGAAGTATCGCCAGAAGTCCAAGAAATAGTGAAACGGGCAGAAGATTTGATTGCAGAAGGAGACCTGTTACAATTTGTTTCTCATTTTCCAGAATCGTTAGATTAAAGCAAAATTAAATTGATTTGGAGGGCCTTTAACGACCCTCCATTTTGTTTTAAAAGGAAGATATTTTGAATGGCAAAGGTAATTTAATTACTTTAACAAATATTACCAAATATTTCCCGGGAACAATTGCCAATGATCATATTGACCTGACGTTAGCAAGGGGAGAAGCATTGGCTCTTTTTGGGGAAAATGGTGCCGGGAAAACTACTTTGATGAATATTCTTTATGGACTATATCAACCAGATGAAGGTGAGATATTGATTAAAGGAGAGCAGGTAAAGATACATTCTCCGCATGATGCCATGAAATATGGGATAGGTATGATTCACCAGCATTTTACACTTGTCCCTGTGCATACAGTAGTAGAAAATATTATTTTAGGTACAGAGAAAGCTTATTTAAGATATTTAGATGTTGAAAATAGAGGAAAAAAAATAACAGAAATCGGGGAAAGATACGGTCTTGAAATAAATCCTTATTCAATAATTAATCAACTCCCCGTTGGTATGCAACAACGAGTAGAAATTCTTAAAGCCCTGTATAGAAATGCACAAATTTTGATTATGGATGAACCAACCTCAGTTCTTAGTTCTAAAGAAACAGAAAAGTTATTTCATTTTATTCATGATTTTAAGGCAAAGGGCAATTCTGTTATTTTCATTAGCCACAAACTTAATGAAGTGATGGCCATTGCAGACAGAATTACTGTATTAAGAAATGGTAAACTTGTAGGAAATGTTTTACGTCGGGAGGCATCAGGAAAGCAATTAACTCATATGATGATAGGTCGAGATCTTGCACCTGCAAGGACAAATGGTAATAGTGCTTATAAAAAATCAGAAGTTCTTAAGGTAAGAAATATAGTTGTTTTAGGAGATAGAAAGAACAAAGTAATTGATGAGTTATCTTTTACTATTCATGAAGGGGAGATTTTTGGTATTGCAGGTGTTAGCGGTAATGGTCAGGAAGAACTTGCCCAGGCATTATGTGGTTTGCGTGAAATAGAAAGCGGTAAAGTGTTTTTATCTGGTACAGATATTACCAATAAGGATGTTTTATCGACTATTCGGGAAGGGGTAGGATATATCCCTGCTGATAGACATAAAGAGGGATTAGTTTTAGATATGTCCATAGAAGAGAATTTATTTCTCAAGGACCATTCTAACACTGCTTTTTTGCATTATGGATTTATAAATCATAACAAAATTCAGAAAGATGCTAGAAACTTGATGTTAAATTTCGAAATTAAGGCTGCCTCTTCCAAAAGTAAAGCCATGACTTTATCAGGAGGAAATCAACAAAAAATTGCAGTTGCAAGGGAAGTTAAAATTGGTTCAAAATTACTTGTGGCAGTACAACCCACGCGTGGCTTGGATTTAGGAGCAGTTGAATATGTCCATAAAATTCTATGTAAAGAAAAAGAAGAGGGAAAATCAATTTTATTAATTTCGACAGAACTTTCTGAAATAATGGCTCTGTCAGACCGAGTAGGTGTAATCTATAAAGGAAAATTATTAAAAATATTAACAAGAGAAAATGCAAAAATCGATCAAATCGGATTACTGATGGCAGGAATTACAGAGGAAAAAAACAGATGATAGAAGCTGATAATTTGATGAACAAGGCAGAAGAAAAAGTGGAGCAATCATCAATAATACAAGAAAACATTATTTGGCTGAATTTTTTACCGGTATTTTCTGTGTTGTTTGGTTTACTAATGAGCGGGTTAATGATATTACTTTTAAGGCATAATCCCTTGGTAGTTTATTATAATATGCTAAGTTATGCCTTTCTTGATATCTATAATATAGCGGATATATTTGCCAAAGCAACTCCCCTTATTTTTACTGGATTAGCTTTTGGATTTGCTTTCCGGGCATCTTTATTCAATATCGGAGCTCAAGGACAGTTTTATATAGGAGCAGTAATGGCAGTGACTTTTGCTCTAAAATTAGGATCAATTCCTTCTTATCTTATTCTCATCATGTGTTTTACAATGAGTTTAACAGGAGGAGGTCTATGGGCAACATTTATCGGTTATGTAAAGGCACGTTTTAATGCAAATGAATTTCTAATTAGTATGATGTTAACTTATGTTGCTATTGCCATTATGAATTTTTTGCTTGGAGGATTCTTAAAAGAGGCTAAAGGAGAATACCCTCAAACTGATGTTATACCAAAAAGTAGTTGGTTACCTTCACTTATCCCTGATACCAGGCTTCACTGGGGGTTTGTGATTGCTCTTTTGATTGCTCTGTTAGCCTATATCATTTTATGGCGGACATCATTAGGATATAAAATCAGGATGGTCGGGTATAATCGAGATGCGGCTCGCTATGCCGGGATAAATATAAACATAGTCTATATCATAGTCTTTTGTATCAGCGGATCATTTGCTGGTCTTGCGGGTTTTACCGAAATAAATGGAATGCAACATATGCTGATTGAGGGATTTAATCCAATGATTGGAGCAGAAGGGATAGGTATCGCTATATTGGGAAATGCGCACCCATTGGGCATAGTACTTTCTGCCCTTTTGTTTGGTGCCTTAAAAGTAGGTGGAAATTTAGTAGTGCAAACATCAAGAATTCCTGCAAGCATTATCGGTATCATGGAGGGTTTTGTTATATTATCTGTCATTTTATCTTATTTTATTAGAGATAAACTAATAGTTTTAAGAAGCAAGAAAAAGTTAGCGCTACAAGAAAGGTAACATTTATGAGTAGAATTATTACTGGATTACTTGTTGCAACCATTCGCATGAGCACACCCCTGATGCTTGGTTCTTTGGGGGAAGTGTTTGTTGAACGAACTGGTGTTATGAATATAGCAATTGAGGGAATCTTTCTTATGGGTGCATGGGGAGGGTTTGTTGGAGCTTATTTGACTGGAAATATATGGGTTGGTTTTTTATTTGCTCTAGTGGTGGGAGTTTTATTCGGAGTAGTCTACGGGTTTTTTACGATTAAATTAAAACAACACCAAATTGTTACCGGAGTAGCGATCAATATCCTTACACTGGGTTTAGGACTATTCCTATATCAACTTTTATTCGGAATTCCTATTCTTCCATTAACCGTAGAACCATTAAAAGATATTTCAATCCCTTTCTTATCTAATATTCCTGTTATCGGAATCGTTTTTTTTAGTCAGAATATTATTACCTACTTATCGTTAGCACTTGTTGTATTAGGATATTGGGTTTTATTCCGAACTCCTTTGGGTTTGATTATACGGTCTACTGGCGAAAATCCTGCAGCAGTAGATGTGGCTGGTATTAATGTGGAACATATCAGGTTTTTTACTTTGTTAGGAGCAAGTGCATTAGATGGCTTGGCCGGTGCTTTTTATTCCATTGGATTTTTAGGGCTTTTCACTAATAATATCATTGGAGGAAGAGGATGGATTGCTTTTGCAATCTGCTTTTTAGGAAACTGGAATCCATTGGGAATACTAATAGGGTCTTTGATATTTGGATTTGCTGAGGGGGTTTCAGTAGTTTTGTTAACTTCCAATTTTAAGCTGATTCCCAAAGAGTTTTTAATAGCATTTCCCTATATTTTAACTATTGTGGCAACTATTGTGAGAAGACAATTTAATGTCCCGGCTTTTTTAGGAAAGCCGTATAGTAAGGAAAGTGCTTGATTAATGGTTTATTCTTAGAAGATCAAGGCACGATAAATTTGATGATAGTGCCCGTTTAATAGAGGTGATGGCGTGTATATCATAAAAAATGCCAAGATTATTGAAAATAAAGAATTAAAAAAAGTGAGTTTATTAATAGATGCCGGAAAAATAAAAGAAATTGTGTACGATAAGATTTCAGCACCATTGGAAAAAGAAATTGATGCAAAAGGAAACATTGTTTTCCCCGGATTTATTGACCCTCATGTACATTTTGATGACCCCGGGTTTACCGATAGAGAGGATTTTGAAACAGGAACGAGAAGTGCTGCGGCCGGAGGTGTTACTACTATTATTGATATGCCGTGTACTTCCATTCCTCCTGTTATTAATGGTCCCAACTTTGATTACAAATTGAGCATCGTTAAACAGAAGGCTTACGTGGATTTTGCCTTCTGGGGAGGAGTAACTCCCAAACAAGTAGAATCAGGCGAATATAAGAAAAGCTTAAAAGAATTAAAAGAAAGAGGTATGGTTGGAGTAAAGTTTTATACTATTTCCGGAATGGAAAGCTATCCCAGAATGTCGGTCCCCAATATGGATAAAGCTTTTAGAATTCTGAAAGAATTAGAGTTAATCTGTGCCATACATGCTGAAGATTATAATCTGGTAGAGTATTATTCTCGAATTATGCAGGAAATGGGAAGAAAAGATCCCGAGAGCTGGTATGAAGGCAGAGCTTATGAGGCAGAACCCAAAGCTATATGGTCTGTAGTGGGAATTACTGAAAAGGTTGGGAATAAGCTGCATATTGTGCACCTTTCTTCCAAGGCAGGTTTGAATGTTATCCGCTGGGCTAAGAAACACCAGATAGATATAACAGCAGAAACCTGTCCGCAATATTTACTTTTTACTATAGAGGATTTTATAAAAATGGATGCGATATTAAAAATTGCACCCTCACTACGAAGAAAAGAAGATCGGGAAGGACTTTGGGAAGGACTAAAGGATGGTTCAATTGATTTTATTGCTACCGACCACGCAGCGGGGAAATATCCTGAGGAAAAATCTTCTCCTGATATGTGGAAGAATTATGCCGGTATCCCCGGCATACAATTAGCGGTGCCAAGCATCCTCCATTATGGCTACCATAAAGGGAAATTAAGCTTAGATGATATCCAGAAATTAATGTCCGAGAATGCTGCTAAAAGATATGGACTTTATCCACAAAAGGGAGTTATTAGGCAAGGGAGTGATGCCGATTTTTCCATTATAGATTTAGATAAAGAATGGTTAGTAGACCCCTCACAATTAGAGAGCAAAGGAAAGTATTCTCCACTGGCAGGGAAAGTTTTGAAAGGTGAGATATTTATGACAATCATCAGAGGAGAAGTTATTTATTCCAAAGAAGAAGGGGGAATTATTGGGAAAAAAGGGTATGGAAAATTGTTGAAGAGACAGTAGGAAAAATTTCTAATCATGGATTTGGCAATAGCATAAAATTTGCATAATTAATTATGCTAAGAAGAAGGGAGATTTTTGCATGATGATTGACTTTAACAACAAAGTAAATGAGAGAGCAGAATATTACCGGGAGGATATGTCAAAGTTTTTGAGAGACATGGTTGCTATTCCCAGTGAGAGCGGTAATGAGAAAAAAGTCATTTTAAGAATCAAAGAAGAAATGGAAAAAGTAGGTTTTGACAGAATAGAAATAGACCCCATGGGAAATATTTTTGGTTATATCGGCAATGGGAAACATTTAATAGCCATGGACGCTCATATTGATACGGTTGGAGTGGGAGATCCAAATTTATGGGAATATGATCCCTATACCGGATATGAGGATGAAGATATTATTGCAGGCAGGGGGTCCAGTGACCAAAAGGGAGGAATGGCTTCCATGGTTTATGCCGGTAAAATAATGAAAGATCTTAAGCTTGAAGATGATTATACTTTACTCGTCACAGGTACTGTACAGGAAGAAGACTGTGATGGGCTTTGCTGGCAATATATTATTGAGAAAGATAAAATTAAGCCGGAATTTGTGGTAATTACAGAACCATCATCCTGT
>CAYSAA010000034.1:0-17814 GCA_964428905.1 uncultured Atribacterota bacterium | reverse complement strand
CTTCAAAGGGCTGAATGACCTGAATGCAAGGTCCTTGAGAAGTTTGAGTTTTAATGGTAACAGTGAAATCATTCCCTTCCCTGCTTTTTATAATCTCGTTAATCTGGGTGCATGGATTGGGAAGATATCCTTTTGCAACTACATGGACTTGAACAGGAAATGACTCTAATAAAAATAATTCAATTTCTGTGACATTAGCAAGGTTTATTATGGGTTCCACTGTATTACATCCGGATAATATAAATATCATAAATGCTAGTGCTATAGATATGATTATAGTATTTTTTCTACTTATTTTAATTTACCTCCTGGGAAGTATTATCCCACCCAGAACCATCAGAAACCCCTTCTCCGGAATTTGGTGTTACTCTTTTTTCTCAACAATTACCGTACATTTAGTCACCAACGCGGCAATTGCTCCCAAAGCTGCTAGGGCAGGAGCTAATAACACACCTACCGCCCCGGCAGTAAGTGGGAATTCGGCAATTGTTTCATCTTTCTCGTTTTT
Source organism: uncultured Atribacterota bacterium (assembly GCA_964428905.1). GTDB lineage: Bacteria > Atribacterota > Phoenicimicrobiia > Phoenicimicrobiales > Stramentimicrobiaceae > CAYSAA01. The sequence goes on along the minus strand of CAYSAA010000034.1, from coordinate 17,306 downwards.
TATAATTATCTTACGGGCATTTCCTTCTTGAATTATTTCCTTTACTTTTTCAATAATTTTTTCTCCGGATACAGAAAAGGACTCTCTTTTGCTTTTATTTTCCATTATTCTAACCCCCTTAACACACTAACATTCTGAAGCTGAAATAATGAACTTAAATTTATCTCATTTTTCATTTTACCATAGCTAAACTATATGCTTCGAAATTATAATAACTAAAAAGTCATAAATAGTCCATTTATTAATATTTCCCGATGTAATTTGGTTTATATCTTAAAATGTTTCTCTTTTTCTTCCATCAACATAAGAACAATTTCTTTAATTTCCAATGGTAATTGTTCAATTTGCCATTGGTGTTCAGCATCGACTGGTTTTCCAGAATATTTTACAGCTTTTCGAGCATATAATGCTGCTCCTACCGAGTGGTCGGCCATATGAGCAGTTGCTACAGCATGTCCAATAGAACGGGCTAATGCTATCATAACCGGATCAGAAAATTCCCGGGCTACAGCATGGGCAATTACAGAGGCTTTTCTGGCATCACCTACTGTAGCTTTGCCTTCTTCCCATTCTTTTGCAACAAATAAGGCATCAGTTAGTCTGTCAGTAACATTTTTACCAGAAAGAGGTAAGATATGCTCCGAACATTCCCGAGCCCATTTGATTAATTTTCGATGCTGTTCTTGGGTAAGCAATCCTCCTCGATGAAACGCTATAAATCTTTTGTCTCGCATACTGTTTACTTCTCCTAAACAGGGGACGGTTCTCTGTATCACAATGAAATGATACAGAGAACCGTCCCCTGTTTGATTTACGGCATACTATTTTTATTCATATCTTAAGGCATCAACTGGGTTCATCTTAGCCGCTTTCATGGCAGGATATAAGCCAAAAAAGATCCCTATAAATAAGGCAAAACCAAAAGCCAAAATAACTGAAATACTTGAAATTACCAGAGGCCAATCCCCATAATTAGACAGAAAATAAGCAGTTATCCAACCAAACCCGATACCTGCTACTCCTCCTACGCTGCTGAGACTTAATGATTCCATTAAAAACTGAAACAGGATATTCTTATTTTTGGCACCCAATGCTTTACGAATACCGATTTCACGGGTCCGTTCGGTAACTGATACCAACATAATATTCATAATACCAATCCCACCGACTAAAAGCGAGATGGCAGCAATACCGCCCAGCATCAGGCTCATGGTTGCCGTAACCGAACTTACCGTGTCAAGAATTTCATCCTGGCTAATAATCCGGAACTGTTCTTGATCCGGATCATCTAAAAACTTCATCATAAAATATTCTAATTCTTTAACCGCATTGGGGGCTTTTTCTGATGAATACGCCTGGGCAATAAAAGAATCTACATAATTATGATTGGTCAATCGGTCCATGGCAACAGATAAAGGGATGTAAGCTTGTTCGTCCAGGTTTCCAGCCATCGAGCCACCTTTTTCTTCCATGATTCCGATTACCTGGAATGCATAAATCCGACCATTATAGTTCATTTTGATTTTTTGTCCTATCGGATTTCTATCTTCAAACAGATCGGTAGCCAGCTGGGCACCCAAAACCATCACCTGCCTTCGCTCCACAACATCATCCTGGCCAAGAAAAACACCACCGGCAACTTCATAATTATTTACCTGTGCATAATCAGAAATGGTCCCGATTGTATTGGCACTGACATTTACATCATCGCTAATCAATGTTCCACCAATCTGCTTGGTCGGAATCACCTTTCTAACGGAAGGGCAGAATTCTTCCATATAATCTCCTAATTCCAGGGTAAATTCCTCTTGAGAACTTGTGCTAGCCCTGCCTGCCTGGCCTCTGGTAGTCCTGGAATAAACGGTAATCATATTGGAGCCCAGGCCAGCAATTCGAGCACTAACCTGTTGAGTAGAACCGGTACCTACGGATACAATGGCAATCACTGCACCTACACCAATAATGATACCCAGCATAGAAAGAAAAGTACGCATTTTATTTACCCATAGACTCTCCAGGGCAATTTTTAAGCCTTGTAATATCATGCCACTACCTCATCTTTATCAATCAAGCCATCTTTTAAATGGATAATTCTTTTGGCATAACCAGCAACTTCTGGTTCATGGGTAACCAGAATAATAGTATTCCCTTCCTTATGCAATTTTTGAATCATATTCATGATATCCAGACCGGTTTTGGAATCCAGATTCCCTGTTGGTTCATCGGCTAAAATAATAGAAGGGTGATTAACCAAAGCCCGGGCAATAGCTACCCGTTGTTTTTGCCCGCCGGAAATCTCGTTGGGCCGATGACCAATTCGATCACCCAGCCCCACATCCTCGAGAGCCTGTAATGCTATTTTTTTTCTTTTCCTTGCCGGGGTGCCGGCATAAATCAAAGGAAGTTCAACATTTCTTAAATTAGTAGCCCGGGGTAAAAGGTTAAACTGCTGAAAGACAAAACCAATTTTTTTATTGCGAAATAAAGCCAATTGATTATCATTAAGAAGATTAACATCCTGATCAGCAAGAAAATATTTTCCTCCGGTGGCATAATCCAGACAACCAATAATATGCATGAGAGTTGACTTTCCTGAACCTGAAGGACCCATAATGGAAACAAATTCCCCTTCGTTTATTTCAAAAGAAACTCCTCTTAAGGCTTCAACTTTTACTTTTCCTAAATGATAAGTTTTGGTTATTTTTTCTACTTTCATTACTATGCTCATTGTTTGTTTACCTCATCCTTAGCATTGGTGCGGCCCCACCAAATGCCCCTTTTTGAGAACCTGCAGAAGTATTCATCTGGTAACTATTGACCACAATCCTGTCTCCTTCCTGTAGACCCTCAACAATTTGCTGGTAAAATCCGTTACTGATCCCGGTTTTTATCTGAGTGGGGGTTGCCTTGTTACCTTCAACTTTTAACACCATACTCCCCCGATTCCCTTCTGAAATTGCCGTAACCGGAACTATAGTAGCATTTTCGACGGAATCCACAATAATTTCAGCAGTGGCCGAAAAGCCCGGTTTAAAATAAGGGGATACTTCATCCATGCGCAGTGTCACTGGAACAGTTACCACTCCACTTTCGGCTTTGGCATATTCGGCAACCTCAGCTACTGTTCCCTGGAAAATCTGTTCTTTAAGAATATCCAATTCAATTTCCACATCCTGACCTACTTCTACGCTCAAACTATCCACCTCACTGATGGATACTTTCACTTCATAGGAAGAGTCATCAATCATGTAAACAACATCATCATTTCCCTCGATAAAATCTGCCTCTTCGACAAAAATATCAACTATTTTGCCGGAGAAAGGGGCTTTTAGTGTTTTGGATTCGTATTTATCCAACGCCACTTCCATAGTCAACTTCTTTTCTTCTATCTGAGTGGGAGACCCGGTAATTTTGGCCAGTTCATATTCATTTTTTGCACTCAGATAATTCAGACGTTCCTGTTTATCTTCCAGCTTAACCAGCTCCTGTCCTTTTTCTACCAGATCACCGGCTGCAACCATGATACTTTCTACTGTTCCGCCGGTTGTTCCGGTAGTAGCAAAACTTAAATAGGCCTCATTCTCCGGTTTAATATAGCCACTGGTTGATACTGTTTTTTTGATGCTTCCCCTGCTCACTTCTCTAACCGAATCAGGGTCAATTTCCTGGGCATAACTGTCTTCTCCTCCTGTTTTAGAAGTATCACCAATAACAGGAATGGGCAAATAATCTTTTCCCAGATAAATGCCACTACTAATTAATATCAGTATAAAAAGCCAAATAAATAATTTTTTCTTTCTCATGCTTTAATACCTCAAAGTTCTTCCTCTAAAGATCCAATAAAATGTGCTAACTGCAGACGATTCACAAGCCATTCATCCTTAGCCAGCTTTACATTTATTTCTTTTTCTTGCAAGGTCAGAATTTCACTCTTCCATTGAATCTCACTGATTGCCCCTTGCTGATATTGTTTTTCCATAATCTCAGCTCTACTTTGTTCTTTTTCCAGAGCCAATAGCTGGGTATCCCAATGAAGCTGGTTATACTGGTCTTGATCTAATAATTGTTCAGCTTCTAATTTTAATTGCTCTTTTAGATAAGTGATAGCATTTTCTTTCTGTCGGATATTATCCTGTTTTTGCTCCTCTTTCAACTCCTGGACTCCACCATCCGCTAATTTGACTGAAAAATCCACCATCACAAACCAGTTAGCCGGCAATTGATAACCACCGGCCAGATTCACTTTTGGTTTTCCCTCATCTTCGGTCCATTCCAGTTCCTTGATTAATTCATCCTTTTCCAATTGATTGTTCTTAATCTGATAATTTTTTTCCAAAATTTCATCGATTAAATTCGCCTGAATTTCATGATCAATCTCCATTATATTCATTCGAGAGAAAAGTCCCTGGATAAAATCAACATTTCTTTCAAACTCAATCGCTACATCTTCAGATAGATTCAGTAGAAGTGAGAATTGTTTTTTTGACCGGGAAAGATTCTTTTCCTGATTAAATAATTGATTTTTAGCTTCTTCCAGCGCAATTTTGGCCTCTGTTTCCTGTTGGTATCCGCCTTCTCCCAATGTAATCTTTCTTCTTACCCTGGATAATTCCTCTTCAGCCAGTACCATACGTTCTTCAGCAATATCTACCTGTTCCTGCAGACGAATAATATCTAAATAATCTCTGATAAATTCAATCTGTTTTTCCATTTCTTCCCACCTTAATTCTTCTAATCTTTTCTGCAAATTATTTTTAATGGAATAGACCTGTTTTTCATTTTCAGCCCAGCTACCCGGATAAATATTTTTTTCTAATTTTAGATTGGCATTAATTTGGCTAAGGATTTCCTCAAAATTCCCCTCCTGATTGAGATCCTCTGATTCCCAGGTAAATTCTGAAGATAGATTAATATCACCGATAAGTTTTTTGGTAGATTTTAGATTGACCTGAGCAGCAGTCGTAAAAGATTTTTCACCCAATTCCACTACCTCCCCTTCTTCTATATCTCCTTCTTTATAACCAAAATGCCAGATAGGTGTTACACTTAAATCGGTCTGTATAGATTCGGAAGCATCCAGAATTTTTAAATTTCTCTCCAGCTCATTAATGCTGTTTCGAATCATTTGCAAATCATGATTTTTTTCAATACCCCACTGAATCGCTTCTTTGAAACTCAATTCCTTTACCTCACTCGCCCCGGCTGGTAAAGACAAAATGAAAATACAGCAAAAAGTTAAAATCATCACCTGAAAATTATACTTTATACTGATGTATTTATTGTTTTTCATTTTAAGCCTCCTTCATTTAAAGTTCCTATTAACCTCTGTAGTTCCAGGTATCCCTGATAAACCTGTCGAACAGAGATAATGAGACGTGATTGAGCATCCAATACACCAATGGTAGCTGAAAGCGCTTCCTCTTCATTTCTTAATCCAGCCTGAACCTGCCGCTGAATCATTTTTTCATTTTCCTTCATTTGATTTAGGCTGCTCTGACTTAAAATAATGTCATGATTGGCCTGGTTATAGTTTAACCATTGAGATTCTACCTGATAATCAAGCTCCTGTTCAGCCAATGATTTATCCAATTGGGCTATTCCCAGGTTATTTTCCAGTTTGAGGATTTCAATTTCTGATAAATCATTTGCTTTTGCTACTTCCAACTCCCTTTTCGCCTGTTCCAGCTTGATTTCTTGACTTCGTAAGTTGATACTGTTTTCCCTGGCTTTATTGATGGCATCTTCCAGTGAAATTTCCGGAAATTCTGGTACTTCCATCTCTGATAAATCAATAGACTGGTCATGATCAATACCCAATCTGTCTTTTATTTCAATAAGCATTTGCTGGTAATTCAGCTCACTTTCCTGGTAAGAAAAAAGTGCATCATAATATTCATTCCCCTGTTGTAATAAATCAAGGTCAATACTATACCCGGCTGCCACCTGTTTTTCGATATCTTTCAGGATTATTTTTTCCAGTTCTTCATTTTTCTTATTGCTTTCAATCTCTTTCTCGGCCATTAAGAGGCGAAAGTAATCATCAACAACCTGAATCAGAAGTTGGTCTTTTTCTGATTGAAATTGGTTTTGTTGATTCAGGAGTGTTATTTCTTTCTGTAAACTTGCTATGTTTGAGCTGTTTAATAAATTTTCTGCCTCCATTTTTTTGGTTTCCAGCTTGGTATTCTCCAGCTGATAACTGGCCTTTTTAAATTGCAGGTTATTGGAAATAGCCAGGGCAATCATCCGGGAAAGCCCCAGGGTAATATTTTCCTGACCTGCAATAGGGCTACTTCCGATACATACTGCCAGCAGCAGCGTGCACCCAAGAATCAGGTATTTTTTCTTCATTTCATTCCTCCTCAATATCTGTTAACTAGAATTTGTTCAGTAAATATCGCACCCGCAAAGCCAGTGGCTTTCAGAACCCCTAAAAGAGGTGTGCCTTTTTCCTGGTTGCTTTTAGTTATACTTTTTTCTTGTATTTTAACTGAATATTTACAAGTCATATAACTCTTTTGGATTTCAGGTGAAAAACGATCATATGGATTATCTTGATATTTTCATAGTTAAATAAACATGATATTTACATTTTGTTCACCTACTATTATAGTAATCAAATATAAAAAGTGCTTAAACAAAATCTTAAATTTTTATAAAAATTTTCGCATTTATAAATCAACAGGAAATTTTCTATCTAATCCAAAAATCTCTTTTATATTCTACATATATACGTTCGCTTGACAAATAAAAAAACTTCTCTATAATATATTTAGCTAGCTAAATATTTAGGAGCTTTAATGAAAAAAATCGAGACAAAAAATATACTTAGACTTATTATGCAAATTGGTCATCATCTGAAAATGCGTATAGACAAAAAATTAAGTCAAAACGACTTGACTGTTTCACAATTTAAAGTATTAGCTTTTCTATGGGAACATGATAGTGAAAAAATTAATCAAAAACAGATTCACGAATTTCTGGAGATTAGGCCTTCTTCTATGACTAAATTAGTAAAATTACTTGAAACAAAGGATTTGATTAAAAAAGAAGCCGATACAGATGATTCCAGAAATAAAATCATAAAGTTGACAGCAAAAGGAATGGAGATTAAACGAATCTGTTTACATAATATGAATCAGTCAGAAAGTTATCTATTGAAAGATTTTACCCAGCAAGAAATTGATGCTCTTATTCAGTTATTGTTAAAAATTAAGGAAAAAATTAAAAATTAATTTTCTCTTACCACTTAATCGGTTAAGGATAGAAACAGTTCAGTTTCACTGATTTTTTAAAATATTGAAAAATGTTATTTACCAGGAAGCAAATGAATGGATGAAAAAAGATTAAAAATATTAAGGGATGAACCTCCTTTTCGGGCAATTACGAGCCTGGCTATTCCAACAATTTTAGGTATGATCGTTCAGATTTTCTATAACCTCACTGACACGTTCTTTGTAGGGAAATTGAATGATCCATTCCAGGTAGCTGCTGTTTCAATTGCTTTTCCCATGTTCATGATGCTAATGTCTGCCAGTGGTATATTCGGATTTGGAGCTTCATCCTATGTTTCCAGACTTTTGGGTAAGAAAGATTATCTAATGGCTAAAAAGACCAGCGCAACGGCCTTTTATTCCTGCTTATTAACCGGTATTATTGTTACTGTATCCGGTTTAGCCTTTATATCGCCCATCCTGCGTTTCATTGGTGTAACCGAGGAAACTTTTGGCCATGCCTACAATTATCTTTCCATTATATTTTCTGGTAGCATGATTATCATGACCAATTTTTCGCTGGGCATGTTATTGCGCTCAGAGGGAGCTGCCAGGGTGGCCATGTTTGGTATGTTCATCGGAACAGGAATAAATATTATTCTTGATCCTATTTTTATCCTTATGCTCAACTATGGCGTCAAAGGTGCCGCAATCGCCACCATTATCGGGCAAGTAGCAGGCTTATTATTCTATCTTCGGTTTTATAGGAAAAAGAGAAGTATGATTTCCATTAACTGGAAGTATTTTTCTCCCCAAAAGGACATCTATCTGGAAATTTTCAGGGTGGGCATCCCGGCATCATTGAATAACTTAATGATGAGCATTGCCTTGACTCTCGGTAATTATGTGGCAGCAGGTTATAATGATATGGTAGTAGCGGCTTTTGGAATTAATCATCGTGTTTTTTCCATGGCCATTATGATATTAATCGGATTATCTGAAGGTACACAGCCTTTAATTGGCTACAGTTATGGTGCCAAAAAGATACCCCGGCTTAATGAGATCATTAAAACGGCCAGCATAATGGCTACTGGTGTCTCAGTTTTCTTTGTATTCTTCTTTTATTTATTTGCCGGAAAAATGATTCAAGTCTTTATCAATAACGAACAGGTGATCACTTATGGTACTCAAATTATGCGTGCCATCATCATTGCCCTGCCCTTTGCTGGTATCCAGTTCTTAGTCAGAGTCAGTTTCCAGGCGCTTGGTAAGGGTAAACCAGCCCTGATTTTAGCCCTGGCCAGGCAGGGTTTATTTTACATACCCGCTCTATTTATACTGAATCACCTATTTGGATTTTCCGGTTTTATCTATGCCCAGCCAATCGCCAATATTCTTACCTTTGTATTGGCAGTCATTTTATTTCAACGTATCAAGAAGCAGATTTTGAATGAGCACCAGGAAATGGAAAGTAAAATTGTGCCTTCCGATTTGGAAGAATCCTATTCGGAAGTATAATATTACTTTAATAGTCTAATAGGATAAATATTCAAGCTTAATCTCCATACCTATATATAAAATCAACAAATTTATTATATTACTGTTTATAGTATCAATATTAATTACGTTCCTGACATACTCTTTTCTTCCGGAGCAGATATCCTCCCATATCTTATTTCTGATAAAAAAATCCTGTTTATATGTCTAAATAATTTATCTGCCATAAAATCATTTTAGATTTCAACTACTTTACCTTGCTTGTTACTTTTTACGATGGCCTCAACCACAAGCATATTTGCCAAGGCATCTTCCAGAGGTGTAGGTACGGGTTTATTTGCAAAGATTGCCTGAGAAAATAAATCTCCCTGAATGGTGTATTGGTCACATATTTCCAGCACAACCTCTTTGATGTCATTACCGTCCCCATACCAAATTTTACAGGGTTTTTCCGGCGGGGCATTGAAAGGTATTTCAATTTCTATATAACCTTTCGTACCGAAAATCTTCACTCTTTGATAAGGAACAGTCTGGGTAGCGCAGGTAAAGATGGAAGTTCCCTCCTTAAAATGCAGAAGGCCGGAGGTCAATCGATCAATGTTCAATTGGGGATCGTAGGTCATTACACCGTATACTTAAAAAGGTTCATCGAAAAAAATAAACCGGGAAAGAGAAATACAATAACATCCGATATCCATTAATCCGCCACCGCCGATATCAGCCTTATTTCTGATATTATTCGGATCAAGATTATGATAAGAGAAAAATGATTGAATGGCTTGTAAATCACCAATTTTCCCTTCCTCTATCCATTTTTTGGCTAGCTGCCATTGAGGATGATGACGATACATGAACGCTTCCATTATTTTCAATTGAGGATATTGTTTGCTTTCTCTCAATAACTCCTGTGCCTCGCTCAAGGTGAGACCAATGGGTTTTTCACATAATACATGTTTTCCCGCCTGTAAGGCCTTCCTGGACCAGGGAACATGGAGATGATTGGGTAACGGAATATAAACGGCATCAATATCAGGATCCGCTAAAAGCTGTTCATAATTGCCATAACTTTTTGGAATATTCAATTTTTCTGCGGCCTTTTGAGCCCGGACCAGATTTCGGGAAGCAATGGCATCAATAAGAGAATATTGTCCTTTTTGCATGGCAGGTATCACCTTTTCCAAGCCAATTTTAGCAGTACTTAATATACCCCATCGTACTTTATTCATCGTATAAACTCCTTATTTTGTCATTCGGTTCTAAAATACTTTATAATATCATTCTATTTCCATAGATTTTCCCTTGTTTAACCTCAATATTGAATTTAATTTGATCATCACTCTAACAAGTCATTATAATGAATCATTTTTCCGACGCCAATATTGATGTAATTTTTACCATACTCTTTTTCAAATAACTGTCTGGTTGTATCTCCTGAGCAGTGACATGGGCCAACGAAATGCACATCTAAAGCCCTAAACTGAGAAATAATACTTTCAATATTTTCCGGTGAATGACCCATGAGATGAAATCCACCCATGACTAAAAGTACATCTTCTTTAAGTAAATCCTTCGCTTTTTTGACAATATCGACAATACCGGGATGGGCACATCCGGTGATGACAATGATACCCTTCTCGGTTCGAATAACCAGAGACTGTTCTTTAATTCCTAAACCCATTTCTCCGGTAGTGTATACATCCTGGCATATTTGTCTGCCGTCTTTGACCTCCAAAAATTCAGTACCACATTCTCGTATATTTTCTTTGAAACGCAGGGGAAATGATTGAGGTATATATACCGTTACCTTTGGATTTTGCTCCAGAAAGTCATCCAAGCCTCCTACATGATCTCCATGAATATGAGAAAGAACAACTACATCTACTTCTTCAGGCACAATTGCCAGTGCTGTCATATTGTTCAATAAAGTATCCCCATCTCCACCGGTATCAAAGAGAATTGTTTTCTCTGTTCCCTTTACAATACAGGAAAAACCCCAGGAAGTTTTTAATCCTGATTTAAATAGATAGTTATCATAAATTACCGTGATCTCTATCCCTTGGGTATTGATATCATAATTGTTTTCTTTAGCAAACCCTTCCCGACCACTCATATTAGACGAACTGAGACGTAAATTAGACATTGCCCACATAAAACATACCGTCAGGATCAGTAACAGCAATAAATTAATTCTATTCAATTTGGTTCACCTCCTTAAAACTAAAGTTTTGAAATACTATTAGCCATAATATTTGCTGATTAATCTCAAGGCAATAGCCTCCGGAATCAATGGCTTCAAACCAATGATGGTAGAACTGGGACCAATACGATATCGTAATCGCGGAGAAGGTGATTTAATGATTTTTTCAATTAAATCGGCAAGTTTTTCTGGAGATTCGCCTTTTCTTTCCGCTTTTTCCACTTCCTTAATAACATGCGAAAATCGTGGCCAGTAAACTGAACTCTGTTGACATTTTTTGGCAATTTTCCGATGATCAGTTAAGGGGGTATTAAAATCACCCGGCTCAACCAGGGATACTTTAATATTAAAAGGTTCCAGCTCTAAACGGAGGGCTTCTGTATATCCTTCCAGGGCATATTTAGTAGCTGCATAGAATCCCTGGAAAGGTATACCTACCAGCCCTATGAGAGAACTGATATTGATTATTTTTCCTTCACCCTGTTTTCTCATAACAGGGATTACCTGCTGACAAACTCGGTGAATACCGAAAAAATTGGTGTTAAAAGTCTGCTGTACCTCTTCGATAGAGGTATCTTCAATACTCCCTGCCAAACTGTAGCCTACACTATTAATAACCACATCAATCTGACCTGCAATTTTGAGTACCTGTTTTAATGCCTTTTGAACTGACAAGGAAGAATCAATATTCATTTCGAGCATTTGAAAACTTCCCTGATAAGTCTTTAAATGATTTGTTTTAAATTCTTTTGGGTGCCGGCTTGTACCAAATACCCGATAACCATCCCGAACCAGTCGACGAACAAAAGCCTGTCCAAAACCACCAGATGCACCGGCAATAAAAATAACCTGAGAATCATTTCTTGACATGGTTTATTATCTCCTCTTATTATCGAAATTAAAAAAATTGCTTTTAAGTCATGATAAATATAAAACACTTAAAAGATAAATACTCTTATATAGACAAAAAATATTTAAAAAGATATTATGGTAGTTTATAGAATAGTAGAATTTTTGATTATTTTTCCTGTTAATTCTTTTAATAACAAAAGATTATCAAATCTATATTGGAAGTTCAAATAATATTGTAATTTGTTTATATCAATCACTATTTCAATATTCTCTTGAATTAGTAAATATCGCGCACGCAAAGCAGGTGGCTTTAAGAACCCTTAAAAGGGGTTAATTCTCTCTTTACTTTTAGTTATTATTTTAACTGAATATTTACAAGGAATATAACTCTTTTAGATTTCAGATGAAAAATGATCATATGGATTATCTTGATATTTTTATGGTAAAACTTTAATTTAACCATTAGCACCTTCTTAGAAGGTGCTAATGGTTAAATTAAATAAAAGCCCTAAACATTTTCTTATATATATTATAAATGTAGGGCTTTTAAAAATTAAATTTTTATAAACTTTATAAAAAAGTCAAGTATGCTATAAAATCTATCTTAAGGCCAAATACCCCTAAACTTCATAGCTTGGGCAACTTTTGTTACAGCGCATATATAGGCAGCAGTGCGGTTATCCACTTCTTCTTTCTGAGCAATATTCAGTACTTCATTAAAAGCTTTCTCCATTCTCGCCTTTAACCTTAAGTGTACTTTTTCTTCGCTCCAGAAATAACCATTTAGATTTTGTACCCATTCAAAGTAGGATACCACTACACCTCCTGCATTAGCTAAAATATCAGGAATAATAAAAACACCCTTTTCTCTTAGTATATCGTCTGCTTCTGGGGTAGTGGGACCATTAGCCGCCTCAGCAATAATCCTTGCTTTAATTTCCCGAGCATTATTTTCATTAATAACTTCTTCCAATGCAGCAGGAATTAATATATCACATTCTAATTTAAGCAAATCTTCATTAGTTATAGTTTCTGTACCATTTCTTTTAAAATTGCTTACAGTCCCTGTTTCCTGTTTGTGTTGATATAAAGCTACCGGATCAAGACCACTGGGGTTATAAACACCTCCCCTTGAGTCACTTACACCAATAATATTTAGACCTTTTTCATGAAGGAATTTAGCTATATAAGAACCGGCATTTCCAAAACCCTGAATAACAACAGTTGCCTTTTCAGGAGGAATATCGAGGCGATTCAAAGATAACATAATAGTTTGTACTACACCGGAAGCTGTTGCCTCTACTCTTCCTTCGGAACCCCATAAAGCTAGAGGCTTTCCGGTAACACATGCAAAAGCAGCTTCTCCGTTGAGCATGTTGTAGGTATCAATATACCATCCCATAACTTTTGGATTAGTGTATACATCTGGGGCAGGTATATCCTTATTCGGACCAATAATAGAAGATATTTCATAAATATACCTTCTGGATAATCGCTCTAACTCGCCTTCCGATAAATCCTTGGGGTTACATATAATTCCCCCTTTCCCTCCACCATAAGGCAAATCTACTACGGCACACTTCCAGGTCATCCAGGCTGCCAGTGCTTTTACTTCATCAAAACAAACCTGGGGATGATATCTCACTCCACCTTTTGCAGGGCCCCTGGCTGTATTATACTGTGCTCTAAACCCGGTAAAAACATTCACTTTGCCATTATCCATTTTAACTGGTATCGATACAGTTAATACTTTTTCTGTTTTTCGTAGTTGGTTCTTGGTATTCTCATCCAGCTCCATCCTTCCCAAAGCCTTTTCTAACTGTAGATTTGCTACATCTAGTGCACTAATTTGTTTTACCATTAAATGTCTCCTTCCCTATTTTGTTTTTCTTTTATTGTTGATTTTTATTTATAGTATTTATATAGTACTTTAATGTAATCGTGTAATTAGTCAGATAGTCTAGTCATAAAATATTCAGATATAAAAAAGCCTGGGAAATAAATTCATTAACAGAACCTATCTCTCAGGCTTTTATCCTAAAAGTGTAGCAACTTATATTTTTTAGGCTTTGCTTGTACCGCTTGGTCCAGACTCAAAAAATGACGGAACCCTAGGTACACTTCTGCTTTGCAAAAAAGTATAGTATTTTATTTTTAATTTTAGAGTATATAAAATAAAATACTGATTGTCAAAACTTTTTAATATTAAATTTATGATTAATATAAATTTTCAGCTCTAAAATTATTCTATACTAAATTCTTCTATGGTAAGCAAATTTTCATCAACTGAAATTCTTACTTTCCAATCACCTAATATATTTGCCGCATGATGATCCCAGATACTAATCCAGTACCATGTTCGGTAATTTTTGTATTCTCCAGAGTCCATTTCTATTTCGCCAACATGGTAAATTTTCCCTTCCGGGTCCACCCACTCCCAGGTAATCATAAATGGTTCTTGAGATTGATAAGTAAAGCGTATCCAGGCTACTGCTTTTTCGTCCCATGAACGAAAAGATGTTGTTTCAAAAACCGGCTCACTTTCCTTAACGTCCCTGCATAAAACAACCTTATTCAGATACTGAGAACTTTGGACCTCATCTTCCGCTTGTACAATTAAAGGAAAAAATAAGCTCAATAATAGCAGAAAAGATAGAACCAACCTAATAAATATTCTATTTTTCATCTTATATACCTCCAAAATAATTTTTTCATATTTTTATTATTTATTTTATAACTACTTTACTTTTTAATCAAACCATTTTATTACAACGGTTATTTGTAATTTACAAAATAAAATTAAAAAATTTTTTTATTTGAAAAGAATCATAAAATAATTTTGACAATCTCCTTTTTTTTTAGTAAAATCTTTAAAAATTTAATATTCATAATATACAAAGAATCTAGTAGGTAAATAGTAGAATTAAAGAGAGCCATGGAAGGGTGCGATTTGGCAGTTCTTTTTTTACTGAAAATCACTTCTTTGTAAATAGTTGTTAAAAAAATTCAGCCGCATATTTGTTGCGTTATTTTAATTAAGTATAAAGAAAACATTCTGTTTTCTTTATTAAATTAGGGTGGTACCACGAAACCTTCGTCCCTATTTTAATGAAATAAATTAAAATAGGGACGAAGGTTTTTTATTTTCTTGGGAGTATGCCTAGGGTTCCGTTTTATTGAAATATATAAAAGTCTGGACCGAGTGGCATAAAATGCGTGTACAAAACAAAACGTATTACACCGTGGGTAAAAAAGACCCCAGCGGATAGGTCCCTTTGCAAGTTAAAGGACCTATCATGGGGTCTTTTTATATAGTTATGCCAGGATGGTAATATGGCAAGAATTGCTGAAGTTGAATTTATAAAAAATACACTGATAAAAAGGAGGGGGATAAATTGAAACTAAGTGGATCTGAAATTGTAGTTGAGTGTCTTAAAAGAGAAAAAGTAAAGGTGGTTTTTGGGATTCCAGGGGGTGCCATTATGCCCCTTTATGATACTATAGATAAAAAATCTTCTTTTACCCATATCCTAACCAAGCATGAACAAGGGGCAGTACATGCGGCTGATGGCTATGCCAGGGCTAGCGGAAAGGTAGGCGTATGTTTTGCTACTTCCGGTCCAGGAGCAACTAACCTGGTAACAGGTCTGGCTAATGCCTATTTAGATTCAATACCTTTAGTTGCTTTTACAGGACAGGTTATATCACCTCTTATCGGTACCGATGCTTTCCAGGAAGTTGATATAACAGGAATAACTATACCTATTACCAAAAATAATTACCTGGTAATGGATGTAAAAGATCTTGCCTCTACAATCAAAGAGGCATTTTATCTTGCCAGAACAGGCAGACCAGGACCGGTGTTAATTGACTTTCCCAAAGATATACAAATCGCAAAAACAGATTTTTATTATCCTGAAAAGGATAAATATTCAGGATATCGTCCTACACTGAAAGGAAATCTAAATCAGATTAAAAAAGCAGCTAAGGCTATTCAGGAAGCCAAAAAACCAATTATTTATGCAGGTGGTGGCATTATTAATTCTAATGCAACACCTGAACTGCAGGAATTGGTTAAAAAAACGAATATCCCTGTTACTACAACCTTGATGGGCCTGGGGGGATTCCCTGAAGATCATCCATTGTCTTTAGGAATGTTGGGTATGCATGGTTTATACTGTGCTAATACAGCCATCAGTGAAGCAGACCTGATTATTGCTCTGGGGGTCCGTTTCGATGATAGGGTAACCGGAAATACAAATACCTTCTGTCCTAAAGCTAAATTTATTCATGTTGACATTGACCCGGCAGAAATTAGCAAGAACATTAAAATAAGTGTCCCTATCGTAGGAGATGTAAAATATGTTCTGGCTAAATTAAACCAATTGGTCGAGCCAAAAAAAGAAAAAGAATGGCTAGAAAAAATAACTGGACTAAAAGAAAAAAATCCCCTGCAATACCAGAGAGATGAACAATTAAGACCACAATATATAATTGAACAATTAGACAAACTTACTAAAGGAGATGCTATTGTGGTAACTGATGTAGGACAACACCAGATGTGGGCTGCCCAGTATTACCAGTACCGCTATCCCAGAAGTTTTATCACTTCCGGTGGACTGGGTACAATGGGCTTCGGATTACCTGCTGCAATCGGTGCCCAGTTCGGTGCCCCCAAGAAAAAAGTCGTTTGTATAGCCGGAGATGGTGGATTTCAAATGAATGTACAGGAACTGGCAACTGTTGTAAAACAGAAATTACCAATCATCTTGATTATCATGAATAATGGCTATCTGGGTATGGTTCGTCAATGGCAGGAATTGTTTTTTAAAAAAAGATATGCTTCAACATCGCTTGACGGAAGTCCGGATTTTGCCCAACTTGTCCAGGTTTATGGTGGTAAGGGGATTAGAGTCACTACAAAAAATGATTTAGATTCAGCTCTCGGTGAAGCATTGTCAGACAATGAATTTGTTCTACTTGATTGTATTATACCCCCTGAAGAGAATGTCTTTCCAATGGTTTCTCCGGGGGAAACCATTAATAAAATGTTAGAAGGGAATCAATCATGAAACATACCATAGCTATTTTAGTTAAAGATCATCCAGGAGTACTAGCTCGGGTTTCCAGTTTGTTTAATCGAAGAAGATTTAATATCGAAAGTATTGCGGCAGGCCACTCAGAGAAAAAGGGAATTACCCGAATTACCATTGTTACTGAAGGAGATGAAAACATTTTAGAACAAATTACCAAACAACTTAATAAACTAGTTGATGTTCTCAGGGTGAGGGACCTCCCCAAAGAAACATCGGTGGAAAGGGAATTAGCCTTAATTAAAGTAAGAACAAAATCTACCGAACAAAGAACAGAAATTATGCAATTGATAGAAGCCTTCCGTGGGCATATAGTGGATATTGACAAACAAGCTCTTACTATTGAAATAACCGGTACTCAGGAAAAAATTAATGCCAAATTAAAATTGCTTGAATCTTTTGGGATTTTAGAAATTTCTCGAACAGGTAAAGTTTCACTTTCTCGGGGGGCTA
>CAYSAA010000033.1:0-6576 GCA_964428905.1 uncultured Atribacterota bacterium | reverse complement strand
AATATGTCTGAAAAGATATTTATTTTTGATACTACATTACGTGATGGAGAGCAATGTCCAGGCGCTTCTCTTAATACTAACGAGAAACTGGAAGTTGCCAGGTATTTGGAAAAAATGGGAGTAGATGTTATTGAAGCAGGTTTTCCCATATCTTCTCCAGGTGATTTTGAAGGTGTAGAGACGATTGCGAAGAATATCAAAAATTCTACTATAGCTGGTTTATGCAGGGCAGTTGAACAGGATATAAAATGTGCCTGGGATGCCATTAAGTTAGCCGAAAAACCAAGAATTCACACCTTTATTGCTACTTCACCAATTCATATGAAGCTTAAATTGGAAAAATCTCCCCAGGAAGTTCTTGAACAGGCGGTGCAGGCAGTTAAGATTGCTAAAGGTTATTGCCCTGATATAGAATTTTCGGCAGAAGATGCCAGCCGCAGCGACCCTGAATTTTTATATACAATTTTTGAAGAAGTAATAAAAGCTGGTGCAACAATTATTAATATTCCGGATACAGTTGGATATTCTCAGCCAGCCGAGTTCGGTTGTCTGGTTAAGGATATTATGAAAAATGTCCCAAATATTGCGCAGGCAGTTGTTAGTGTGCATTGTCATAATGATTTGGGACTTGCTGTAGCAAATTCGCTGGAGTCAATCAATAACGGTGCCAGACAGATTGAATGCACCATAAACGGCATTGGAGAAAGAGCCGGTAATGCCTCATTAGAGGAAATAGTTATGGCTTTACATACCAGAGAAGATTTTTATAACATGACCACTAATATTAATACAAGGTTTATCTATCCAACCAGTAAACTGGTGAGCAGACTAACCGGATTTGTAGTTCAGCCAAATAAGGCAATCGTTGGTAAGAATGCCTTTGCACATGAAGCAGGGATACATCAAGCGGGGATACTGAAGGATGCTTCTACTTATGAAATCATGAAACCGCAGACAATTGGCCTGGAAAGCAATCAGCTGGTATTAGGAAAACATTCCGGGCGAAATGCCTTTAAAAATCGCTTATCAGAATTAGGTTATACCCTGGACAAAGAAAAACTTAATAAATCATTTGAACAATTTAAACAGCTGGCTGATAAAAAGAAAGAAATATATTCTGAAGACCTGGTTGCCCTTATGTCTGAGGTATTAGTTGAAGATATGAAAGATATTTATGAATTGAGATATTTTCACATTAATACAGGCAATAGCATTCTACCAACTGCAACTGTTAAATTGGTGAAAGAAGGGGAAGTATTAGAGGATGCTGCCTGTGGTGATGGACCTGTTGATGCAGTATTTAACGCTATTGATAGAATTACCGGGGTAAAAGTAAAATTGTCAGATTATTATATAAGAGCATTAACCAGAGGCAAGGATGCACAAGGGGAAGCTGTTGTTGAAATAAAAGACAATGGCTATTCTTTTGTCGGGAAAAGTATCAGTACGGATACACTAGAAGCCAGTGTAAAAGCCTATTTGAAAGCAATCAACAAGATGCTATCAAGGCAATCTAAATGTAATTAAAATTTAATAAACGATTAAGACCATTGGCTTGATTGTAATTTTATAAAAGAGCATAAAAATGGAAAAGAGGATTGAAAAATGGTTAAAAAGTTGAAAATTATCGACACAACTCTAAGAGATGGCGAACAAATGAGAAATGTCAGTTATTCTCCCGAAGAGAAGCTGGCTATTGCCAAAATATTGCTAGACGATATCGGAGTAGACAAGATTGAGGTTGCCAGTGCCAGAGTAAGCGAGGGAGAAGAGGAAGCTGTCCGAAAAATTATCCAGTGGGCTAATCAAAAGCAATATTCTAAAAGGATAGAAATACTCGGTTTTGTCGATTTAAAAGAATCAGTTGATTGGATTGCGAATTCAGGGGGGAAGGTTAACAATATTTTAGCAAAAGGTTCAGAAAAACACTTGCAAACTCAATTAAAAAAATCAAAAGAGCAACATATTGAAGATATAAAAAACACTGTCGCTTATGCTGGCGAAAAAGGTGTCATATGCAATCTCTGGCTGGAGGACTGGTCAAATGGAATGATTAATTCACCTGAATATGTCTATTATTTGATTGATAGTCTCAGGGCAGAAAATATTCAAAGATTTATGTTACCTGATACCCTTGGAATTTTATATCCATCACAAGTATATGATTTTATTAAACAAATGATTTCTAGATATCCTGAACTACATTTTGATTTCCATGCACATAATGATTATGGATTAGCAACTGCTAATACCATTGCAGCAGTTGAAGCCGGAATTAAAGGAGTGCATTGTACTGTAAACGGTATGGGAGAAAGAGCAGGTAATGCCCCATTAGAAGAAGTGGTAGTAGGAATAAAGGATTTTTTGAATATTGATACTGGAATAGAAGAGGAAGGACTGTATTCTTTAAGTAAGACCGTTGAAGCATTTTCAGCCTATCGTATTGCAGCAAACAAACCAATTTCCGGGGAGAATGCCTTTACTCAAACAGCAGGAATACACGCAGATGGTGACAGAAAAGGGAACCTATATGCCAGCAGGTTATTGCCCGAAAGGTTTAATCGGAAAAGGCAATATTCTCTAGGAAAATTAAGCGGAAAGTCTAATCTGGAATATAATTTGGAAGAGATAGGTATTGAGCTTACAAAAGAGCAAAAAAGAAGTGTGCTGGAAAGAGTTATTGAATTAAGCGATAAAAAGAAGACTATCACAACTGCTGATTTACCATATATTATCTCTGATATTCTGAACACACCGGGAGAAAGTGTTTTTAAATTAAAAGCCTTTAATATTTTGACTAGTAAATCTACCAGACCAGTTGCAGTTATTAAGATGCTCTATAACGATAAAGAAAAAGGAGAGGAAATAGAGATAGAAGAAAATGCCCATGGTGATGGTGGATATGATGCCTTTATGAATGCTATAAGAAAAGTATTTAAAAAAATTGGTTTTGTATTGCCGATGCTACTTGATTATGTTGTTACCATTCCGCCGGGGGGCAAGACAGATGCTCTTGTACAGTGTTCGATAACCTGGAGTTTACAGAATAACAAGCAGAATATTATGACCAAAGGCGTTAATTCTGATCAGGTTTTAGCAGCTATAGAGGCGACAGAGAAAATGCTTAATATCATTGCTCTAATAAATAAAAATAGTTAATTAAGGAGGAAGATGTGGGAAAGACAATAGCTGAAAAAATTATTCAATTACATTGTAAAAAAGAAGATATAAAAATTGGAGATTTAATTGAGGCGAAAGTAGATTTTGCTTTTGCAAATGACATAACCGGACCTTTGGCAATACAAGTTTTTAAACAGATTGGTGTCAAAAAAATATTTGATAAAAATAAAGTAACTTTTATACCTGATCACTTTACACCTAACAAGGATATAAAATCAGCCGAACAAAGTAAGATTATAAGGGAATTTTCACGAGAGCAAGCTCTTACACATTATTTTGAGATAGGACAATGTGGTATTGAACATGCCCTTTTACCAGAGAAGGGTCTTGCCTTACCAGGTCAGCTTATTGTTGGTGCTGATTCTCATACCCCAACATCAGGGGCGTTAGGAGCATTAGCGGTCGGGGTTGGCAGCACTGATTTAGGGGCTGTCCTGGCTACTGGTGAAATATGGCTTAAAGTGCCTGAGACAATTAAGTTCATTTATAATGGAAAACTAAATAAATGGGTAGGAGGAAAGGACCTTATTCTCTATACCATAGCACAGATTGGGGTAAATGGTGCCAATTACAGGTTTATGGAATTTGGTGGTGAAACTATTAAAAAACTATCTATGGATAACCGTTTTACTATCTGCAATATGGCTATTGAGGCAGGGGGGAAAGGTGGTATAATTGAAGCAGATGATATTACTTTAGAATATCTGAAAAATAAAACAGATAAAGAGTTTCAACTACTCAAAAGTGATCCTGATGCTCGCTTTGAAAAGATAATTGAGTATAATGTAGGAAATATTGAACCACAGGTTGCTTTCCCTCATCTTCCTGAGAATGGAAGAGCTATCAGTGATGTCGGAGAAGTTAGAATAGATCAATCAGTAATCGGTTCTTGTACCAATGGTCGTATTGAAGATTTAAGAATAGCTGCGCAGGTATTAAAAAATAAAAAGGTTGACCGCAGAGTTCGGTTAATTATAATTCCAGCTACACAACAGATTTACTTAGATGCCATGGAAGAGGGTTTATTAAAGATATTTGTTGAATCTGGAGCAGTTATCAGCCCTCCTACATGTGGACCTTGTCTTGGCGGTCATATGGGTGTACTAGCAAAAGGAGAAAAAGCCATTTCTACTACTAACAGAAATTTTGTTGGTAGAATGGGCCATCCGGAAAGCGAAGTGTATTTATCTAATCCGGCAATAGCAGCAGCTTCGGCTATTACCGGAAAAATATCCAGCCCTGAGGAGGTAGTATAAATATGATTATAAAAGGCACTATGTGGAAATTTGGAGATAATATTGATACTGATGTCATTATACCTGCTCGATATCTGAATACTTCAGATGCCCAGGAGCTGGCATCACATTGCATGGAAGACTATGACCGTGATTTTATAAAAAAAATAAAACAAGGAGACATAATTGTAGGCGGAGAAAACTTTGGTTGTGGAAGTTCCAGGGAACATGCCCCTCTTGCAATTAAGACAGCAGGCATTTCCTGTGTTATTGCTAAGTCTTTTGCCCGAATCTTTTATCGGAATGCTATAAATATTGGTTTGCCTATCTTTGTGTCTGCTGAGGTGTTTGATAAATCGGAACAAGGAGACAATTTAGAAATTCATCTGCAGGATGGTATAATTAAAAATATTTCTAACAATATGATATTTAAAATAAACTCAATTCCTGAATTCATTCAAAAAATAATTTCAGCAGGGGGTTTAGTTGAGTATACAAAGAGTAAGATGAAAGGGAGAAAATAAAATAATATGTACAATATTGCGCTTATTCCTGGTGATGGTATCGGACCGGAGGTCATACATGAAGGTAAGAGAATTGTTGATTTTGCCTGTCAATCTAATGGTATAGAGATAAAATGGTATGAATATCCTTTTGGGGCAGAATATTATTTGAAAAAGGGTATTCTTTTGCCTGACAGTGCCCTGGATGAGATTAAGGATATGGATGCAATCTATTTTGGTGCAGTAGGAGACCCTGCAATTAAGCCTGGTATCCTGGAAAAAGAAATATTATTGAAGATAAGGTTCTTCTTTGACCAGTATATTAATTTAAGGCCGGTTAAACTATACGAAGGTGTTTCCAGTCCATTAAAAAATAAAGGTTCAAAGGATATTGATTTTTATGTTATAAGGGAGAATACAGAGGATTTCTATATTGGAACCGGTGGGCGTTTTAATAGCCAGCAGCACCAAAAAAAGCATAATCTACACAGGGAGCTTTTTGATATGGATATTCAGTTTGATT
The DNA here is from genome assembly GCA_964428905.1 of uncultured Atribacterota bacterium. Taxonomy (GTDB): domain Bacteria; phylum Atribacterota; class Phoenicimicrobiia; order Phoenicimicrobiales; family Stramentimicrobiaceae; genus CAYSAA01. The sequence goes on along the minus strand of CAYSAA010000033.1, from coordinate 1,135 downwards.
TTCATCTTAATAAGCCGGAAGAAGTTGGATATCAATTAGGGATTATAAGTAAAAAAGGATCGGAAAGAATAATTAAATATGCTTTTGATTTTGCTTTAAGAAAAAATTTGCAAAAAGTATCAACTGTTGATAAAGCTAATGTACTTTCAGATATGTATCAATTATGGAGAGATGTTTTTAGAGAAACGGCAACAACTTATCCAGATATTGAAACTGATTACTATTATGTTGATGCTATGACTATGTTTTTTGTTAGTCAACCAGAAAAATTTAAGGTTATTGTTTCTCCTAATATGTTTGGGGATATTATAACTGATTTAGGTTCAACTATACAGGGTGGAATCGGTATGGCAGCAGGGGCTAATATTAATCCGGAAGGTGTTTCAATGTTTGAGCCTATTCATGGTTCAGCCCCTGATTTAAAAAATAAGTATATAGCAAATCCAATTGGTACTATTATTGCCGGTGCTATGATGATGGAAGAATTAGGAGAAAAAGAGGTGGCTTTAACTATTGAAAAATCTTTGAAAAATATTTTGAAAAAAGGTGAGGTCAAAACAATTGATATGGGCGGTAATAGTTCAACAAAGGTAGTTGGAGATGCAATTATTAAAGAATTATTGGCAATTAGAAAATAGAAAAAGAAAATTATTATGAGAATTTAAAGGTTATTTCAAATAAAAATATAAGGGAACTATATGTGTTGATTGTCATTGGGTTTATTTTAAATATAATAGGAATTATAGGGGTTATTCTTCCTGCTCTACCGGGAGTTGTCCTAAATTATTCAGCATTAATTCTTTTATATATATCCAAGGGTCAAGCAGGAATTAATATTGATTTATTGATTGTTTTTGGATTGCTTACTGTCTTAGTTTCCTCTTTGGATTATATTCTTCCATTGTTGGGAGCAAAAAAATATGGCGCATCTAGAATGGGTATTTATGGATCTGCTCTGGGAATGATTATTGGAATATTATTTTTTCCGCCATTTGGCATCATTTTTGGCCTGTTAATTGGCGCTTTCTTAGGTGAATTAATAGCTGGAAAGAATCAATCTCAGGCACTAAAGGCAGGATTTGCAACCTTTTTGGGAAGCCTGACTTCAATAGTGGTAAAATTACTGCTTGCCATA
>CAYSAA010000032.1:0-23851 GCA_964428905.1 uncultured Atribacterota bacterium | reverse complement strand
TAGTTTTTTATTTTTAGTTTTTAGATAAATACAAGTATAGTGTGGGGGTATGGAATGAGATTGCTTCTGGGGTAAAAAACCAATAATTGGTATCTATTTGTGGTATAATATTTAACTAGGTAAATAGCTTTTGTTTGCTATTTATTCATTTATTCCACAGAAATAATTGAAATTATCTTGACAAAAAAATAAAAATGCAATAATATTTTATCTTGGGAATTAAATTAAGGAGTAAAAATAAAATGCCGACTTATGAGTATCAATGTAAAAAATGCGGTTATACTTTTGAAAAATTTCAATCCATCACGGCAAAACCATTGGAGAATTGCCCGGTATGTAATGGTCCCGTATATCGTTTAATTAGCAAGAACGGAAGCTTTATATTAAAAGGGAGTGGCTATTACAGTACTGATAATCGAAGAAGCCGGTTGCCTAAAGAAACAAAAGCCAAATCTGATCAAACAGTAAAAGATAATTCTGATAAATCAGTTTCAACAGAAAGTAAAACCTCTACCACAAAAGCTCCGAAGGAATCTGTTAAGTCTTAGACCACAGTTTGTTCCAATTCGTTTTTATTCGTTTTTTCCTTAAGATTTTGAGCAGCTCTTCTATTTCTTTTTCAGCCGCTCTCTCCCCGCTTTTAATGCATTGTTCCGGTTTACTGAAATTCCACCAGTTAATGTGTTGGATTTTCGGAGTAATAACAAAATCTGCCGTATTAAGCTGAATTTTTCTCAGTTTTCCGGAAGTAATTGCATCGGAACGGAGCATAATATCAATGGCATTTCGAAAATCTTTTTTTCTTTTTAATTCCCGCGATAAATTTGAAGCAATAATAAAGTCAGCCCCCATCTCGCGAACAATTTTAATGGGTACTGCATTAACAATGCCACCGTCAACTAATAATTTTCCATTATATTCAACCGGGGGAAAGACACCTGGAATAGTACAACTTGCCATAATTGCTTCTCTTAACAGGCCTTCTTTCAATATTACTTCCTTGCCGCTAACCAAATCTGCAGCTACCGCACAGAAAGGTATTTTAGTATCACTGAATTGGCGATCCCCAAAGAGCTCTGTTAGCACTTCTCTCATCATCATTCCTTCATTCAAACAGGTTTTGCTCAATTCAGTATGCAAATAATACCCTTTTTTGATAAACTCAGTTAACTTTCTCCAAAATAAATATTTTTTTCCCTCTTCGGCTTGACTAAAACCGATATCAAACTGCCCGGGATTTTCATTCATTTTATCAGACAATTTTTGAGCAGCCTCCCTGAGCCGCTTACTATCCTGATATAAGGCATAGAAAGCCCCTACCAGTGAGCCTGCTGAAGTCCCAGCAATAAAGTCAATGGGAATTTTTTCTTTTTCTAAAACCTGAAGGACACCAATATGAGCAAGGCCACGGGCGCCACCCCCACCCAGGGCTAAACCAATTTTCACACGATTAAAAAGCAATAATTAAAACCTCTTTTATGTCATGAAGTGATAGAACATTAATCTCAATTCAGTTAAATAACGGTACAAACTTACACGGGTCTTTCTTCTTTTTTCTGTTTTTCCAATACCTTCTTTGAGAAATTTTCCAGATCAAGAATAAAACGTTCCACAGTTCCTTCTCCTATTTTCTCAATTTCGTCAAAAGCCGTTACCTCAAAAACCAGCCTATTCTGAAAAACCTCTTTTACTTCTGCCTGAGCCGTCACCGTCATCCCCTCGGGTGTAGCCGCCAGGTGCCGGATAGTAATGGAAGTAGCAACAGTGATATAACCAGAAGGCAGACTTTTCGTTACTGCGTCAATAGCAGCATTATCCATCAAAGAAACAAGCATCGGTGTGGCAAAAGAAGGGGGCATAGGTCTGGAAAATCTTTCCGCCATATTTTCGGGACCAACAACCATCTGGGCAATCCCTTTCATTCCTTTCTTTACATTAAACTCAACCATTTTAACCTCCTTGTTATATTTTTAAATATATTCTGCAGGCCATTTCTTCTTTTATTATAACAAACTTTAATCTATCTGGTAATAGGGCAATAGAACAAGTTATACTGATAAAGCTTGTGATGTTCATACCCAATTTGTGATTTATTATTCTGAAAGGTTAATGCCACAGCCTGCAAGATAAGTTTTTTACAAATGAGCTATATTAATCACATTTCTACGAATGAATAAATGTGTAATATAAGTATAGAAAAGAATAGTAATGGGAACACTGATTAAGCGGGGAATCATTAAAATTTGCCAGGGAATATCGAAGATAACATGCAAGGTATAGGGAATTAGAAATAATTCTGTTATCCCCATCGTAGCCCCAATAGCAACCGCTATCTTGATAATATGATCATTATTTTCCCCAAAAATGCGAAATAGATAGGGCGGAAGGATGCCAGTTAAAGCCGAAACAACTGTAAAGTGAGGCATGTAGGGACCAATTGGCTGGATTATAAATCCTACCATATCTGATAATGCACCAACTATTCCTCCATAGAAAGGGCCAAGCATGAGACCCCCTAAGATAATGGGCAGTTTACCAAATCCAATACGAATTCCCTCTACACCACCTATGGCAATCCTTACACTAGCTAAACGAGTAAGGACAATACTCATGGCAATCAACAGACTGATAAAAGAAATTTTCCTGGCAGAAATATGTATATTTTTCATCATATCCTTTACTAAATTCTCATTACTGTTCTTTATTAATGGCAGACTCGTAGTTTTGATAGTTTTTGTATTTTAACAGGAAACTGGAAACTGATAACTAAAAACCATTATCAGCTAATCACTTATTACTTTTTTCTCATTACTTATTACTTATTATTGATCTCTGTAACCCGTCGAAAGAAATTCAAGAAATTCTTTCCCATAATTTTCTGTATATCTTCCCGTTGATATCCCCTCTCAATCAATTTCTCTTTAATTCGGAACACTTTATCTGCCCCTTCCAAACCTTCAGGTAATTCCTGGCAACCGTCAAAATCAGAACCCAAACCTATAAAATCAGTTCCGACCAGGCTTGCGATATGATCAATATGGTTAATAACATCATCAATAACTGCTTTTCGATTCTCTGTTCTCAGGAAATCCGGAACATAGGTAACACAAACCAAACCACCCTTTTCAGCTATAGCCTGGATTTGGGAATCTTTTAAATTACGTTGATGGGGACATAATTGATAACAATTTGAGTGAGAAGCTAGGACAGGATAACGACTATGCTGCAGAACATCCCAGAAACCTGATTCAGAAATATGAGATACATCAATCATCATGCCTAACCTATTCATCTCTTGTATTACTCTTTTGCCAAATAAAGACAGGCCTCTTTTTGAATGTGCATAATCACTGCCGTCAGCGATGTCATTGCGTTGATTCCAGGTTAAAGTAATCAATCTGACACCCAGCAGATAAAAGATGCGCAGGTTGCTCAATTCGCCCTCTAAGGCTTCTCCTCCCTCAATGGCCAAAATTGCAGCAATTTTACCGGTAGCTATAATTGATTTAATTTTTTCATAGGAAGCAGCTAATTCAATGGCATCTTTATTTACCGATAATTCCAGCAACAGGGAATCAATTAGTTGAAGAGCTCTCTGGAGAGAATGTTTTGGCTTAAATTCTTTTTCGATGTATACAGCAAATACCTGGACATCAACACCGCCAATTTGCAAGCGCGGAATATCAAGTTGACCGGTTTTGGATCGTGTATTCAACCTCCTGTTTTTTTTAAAAATTTCCAATACCGTATCACAATGTCCGTCGCAAACAATATCATCGATTATTTTTTTCATCTAATCCTGCTCATTATACCTTAAAATTTTTTGCTATGCTATTCAATCTCGTAATTTGGGGCTTCTTTGGTAATAATTATATCATGAGGGTGACTTTCCCTGAGGCCTGCATTTGATATTCTAATTAAGCGGCTTTTTCGTTGGAATTCTTTTATGGTTGCAGCTCCACAATAGGACATTCCCGCCCTTAGTCCACCCATTAATTGAAAGGCACAACTGGAAAGAGAACCTTTATAAGGAACCCTTCCTTCAATACCTTCCGGCACTAATTTGGTACTGTCATTCTCCTCCTGAAAGTATCGGTCACTGCTCCCTCTTTTCATAGCGCCGATAGAACCCATTCCTCTATATTCTTTATAACTCCTGCCTTTATACAGTACAACTTCCCCGGGGCTTTCTTCCGTACCGGCAAAAAGACTGCCAATCATCACTGAATCAGCACCTACTGCTAAGGCTTTGCAAATATCACCGGAATAACGAACACCGCCATCGGCAATCAGGGGAATATTATGTTCTCTGCAAGCACGTGCACACTCATGGATAGCATAGACTTGAGGAACACCAACTCCGGTAACAACCCTAGTGGTGCAGATAGAACCGGGCCCGATACCTACCTTGACGGCATCAACACCGGCTGCAATCAAACGCTTAGTCCCCTCATAAGTTGCCACATTTCCTCCTATCAACTCTAACTTGTCGTATCTCTCCTTAATTTCCTGAATCATATTTAGCACTTTTTCTGAATCTGCATGTGCTGTGTCAACAACAACAACATCCGCATGTGCCTGAATCATTGCTTCCACCCGTTTAAAAGTATCAGGTGAAACACCTACAGCAGCTCCTACCCTGAGGCGACCATTTTCATCCTTACAGGCATTAGGGTACTGTCTGACCTTTTCGATATCCTTAATGGTTATCAAGCCTTTTAGAATATAATCCTCATCAACCAGTGGTAATTTTTCAATACGGTTCTGGTGTAAAATTTTTTTGGCATCCTCTAATGTTGTTCCAATCTTACCGGTAATCAGAGGTTCCCGGGTCATAACATCTCCGATTTTTATTTCCACATCATCTAAAAAACGTATATCCCTGTTGGTTAATATGCCAACCAGCTGCTTATCCAGATTCACGACTGGAATCCCAGAGATATGATAATACCGCATTAATTCCAGGGCATCTTTAACCTTTTTATCTTCTGTTAAGGCAATTGGTTCCACAATAATACCACTTTCCGAACGCTTTACCCTATCAATCTCACGTGCCTGTTCCTGGATAGTCATACTTTTATGAATAATCCCAATACCACCCTCCCGGGCAATGGCAATGGCCAACCTCGATTCAGTCACTTTATCCATCGCAGCACTAAGCAAGGGAATATTAAGTTGAATATGTCGAGATAAGGATGTATTTAAATTTACTTCTTTGGGAATAAACTTGGAATTTTGAGGAACTAATAATACATCATCAAAGGTAAGTCCGTCATTGTTGATTAATTTATCATCCCACATAACAAACTCCTTTCATACTTCTAACGCAAAAAAGACGGGTCGTATCACATAAGAGAGTAAAATTTTAATTTATCTTACTCTTTTATCAATTAATATGTCAATCTATTGACCAAATTATTATTTTTAATTAAGTATTCAGGTGATAAATCATTCTTAACCCTTTCAAAGTTAGTAATGGATCTACTTTATCAATCAATTTACAACCTTTTTCAATTAATTCACCCAACCCCCCTGTTGCAATTACCATGGGATCCCCGGTCAGTTCTTTTTTAAAACGTTCAATTAATTCCCTTGTTAATCCTAAATGGCCTAAGTAAACACCGGATTGTATAGCCTGAATGGTATTTCTGCCAATCGCATACTTGGGTTCAACCAGTTCAACCTCCGGTAATTTAGCAGTTTTTTCGAATAAAGCATAGCTGGATAATTCCAATCCAGGGGCAATAGCTCCTCCGAGATAGTTTCCATTTTTATCCAGGGCACAAAAAGTAGTTGCTGTACCAAAGTCAATAATAATAGCAGGTCCTCCGTATAGCGCATAAACAGCGACTGCATTTACTATTCTATCGGCTCCGACCTCTTCTGGATAATCCACCTTTATCTTAATATTTAATTTAAGGTGACAATTGACTATCAGGGGCCGAATATTTAAGTAATCTTCAGACATTTTAACCAAAATCCAGGTCAAGGGAGGTACTACACAGGAAATAACAACCGCCCTAATATCTGCATACTTTAATTCCTTTTCGGCTAATAAATTCTTGAACAGCATGGCAAATTCATCTTCTGTCTTTTTTAAATCGGTTGAAATTCGCCAAGAACGCTTTAACTTATCTCCTTCATATATTCCTACAACCATATGAGTGTTCCCCACATCTATAACTAATAACATTGTTAGACTTCCTCCACCTTGTTAATAATCTTGCTTGATTTACTTCTTTGAAATATTAATCTGATATTCTTTCAATTTTGACTGCAAACTTCTTCTACTAATCCCCAATACTTCAGCTGTTTTAGTACGATTACCATTGTTTTGAATCAGATATTTCTTTATTGTTTCTTTTTCAATCTCTTTAAGTGTACCACTTTTTTGCTCAATATTTTCATGATCAAGAAAGAAAAATATATCTTTTTCAATGGTACTGTGAGTGCACATGATCATTGCTCTCTCAATAATATTCTCCAGTTCTCTGATATTGCCCGGAAAAGAATAATCCATTAACAAATACAGAGCATTTTGAGAAACCCCAGAAATTTCTTTATTTAGAATCTGGTTATATTTCCCAATGAAATGTTGCACCAACAAAGGAATATCCTCTTTTCTTTTTCTTAAAGGAGGTACATCAATATGAAAAACATTAAGACGATAGAAAAGGTCTTCCCGAAACCTGTTTTCTCTGACCTCTTGCTTTAAATCTTTATTGGTAGCCGCTATGATTCTAGCATCCACCTTAATACTGGTTGAACTTCCGACCCGTTCAAATTCCTTTTCCTGAACTACCCGTAATAGTTTAGCCTGAGTCATTGAACCAACCTCTCCAATTTCATCCAGGAATATGGTACCTTTATGGGCAACCTCAAATCGTCCTATCCGCCTGGAATTGGCTCCGGTAAAAGCACCCTTTTCATGCCCAAAAAGTTCACTTTCCAGAATATTGGGAGAAAAAGCAACACAGTTGGCAACTACAAACGGTTTCTCTTTTCGGGGACTGTTCTGATGCATGGCACGGGCAATCAGTTCTTTCCCTGTACCACTCTCTCCGGTAAGCATTACGGTAGTCGGCAAAGGAGCCACCTGCCTTACCATCTCCAATACCTTCTTTATTGCCTGGCTTTGACCGATAATCTCCTTAAAATTGAATCGTTTATCTTCTTCCTCCCGGTAATACAGATTCTCATTTTTCATTTCATCTTGGCGAATCATCCGATCCAGGGTCATTCTTAATTCATCCAGGTCAAAAGGTTTTATCAAATAGTCAACTGCTCCCAATTTCATTGCTTCTACTGCTTCGGGTATCGTGCCATAAGCAGACATCATGATAATCGGGGTATTGATGTCCATTTCTTTTATTTTATCAATCACCTGCAATCCATTCATTTCGGGCATCTTTACGTCAAGCAATATGGCATCATATTTTTCCCTTTTTATTTTTTGTAAGGCTTCTAATCCATTAACCGCTTCGTCTATTTCATATTGATCACCGGAAAGAACCCGTTTTAACATGATTCGAATGTTTTTTTCGTCATCCACAACCATTATTTTATTCAATTTCCCTGTTCCTCCTTATCGGAAGAAATACACTCATTTTGGTTCCTTTCCCCTTTTCTGATTCCACTTTAATGGTACCCTGATGCAGCTCAATAATATTATAAGCAATAGAAAGGCCTAACCCGGAACCATTACTGCGCGTGGTAAAAAATGGATCAAAAATATGAGACAAATCTGTTGAGTCAATACCAACACCATTATCTTGAACTATAATTTGAATCATATTCTCATCTTTTAAAGTAGATTTTTCCAAAGAAATAACAATTCCCCCTTTTTGGGGTATAGCCTGGATTGAATTTAAAAGTATATTCATCAAGGCCTGCCTGACCTGATTTCTGTCCGCATCAATGAATTGTTCCTTTTGAGATAGGACGAGTTGAAATGATATTTCTTTTTCTTTGCTTTCTAATTTTAACAGCTGAACCAGCTCTTTAATTATTTCCTGTAGGGAGAATTGGCTGATATCCAATTTTTTAGGCCGGGAAAAATCAAGTATCTCATTAATTAACTGGTTTAGTCGATCCACCTCATCTAAAATAATTTTTAAATCAGCCCTACGTTCATCTTTTTCAGTACAGGACTGAAAGAGAAATTGAGCTAACCCCCGTATCGAACTGAGGGGATTCCTTATTTCATGGGCAATACCACTGGAAAGTTTACCTAAAGAAGCTAACCTTTTATTGCGATTCATCTCTTCCGATAATCTTTTAAATCGACTAATATCTCTTACCAGAATCACCATTCCGCCGGTTTGATCACTTTCCCCGGAGAGCATGGAAGTATTCACCTCGAGTATCTTCTTGATATGATTTTTGGTAATCAATTCTATTTCCTCTTCAATCTTCTCTCCTTCCTGTAATCCCAGCTGGTAGATGGATTTATCTTTCACCTGAATAGGCAGAATTTCCTCTGCATCTTTACCGATTACTTCATCTTTGGTCAATTGAAAAATTTGTTCACTTTTTCTATTAAAAGTCTTGATGATATTCTGTTTATTTACTGATATCACACCACTATCCATGGTCTCTAAAAGCTTGGTAGTGTAATCTTTCATATTATTTAATGTTCTCTTTACTACCAGACTTTCCTGTACCCGAAATATCATATACACACCCAATAAGGAAAGCATCAAAATAATAAAATAATTCATCATCACCCTTTGTTTGATTTGGTTATAGCGCATATAATAACCTTCCAAATTAATTCCGATTAACAGATATTTATCCTGCAGGAAAAGATATCCAAATAAATCGGAGGAAAAACGGTCATCAAAATCAAAGGGTTTAATAATTTGCAAAATCCTCCTATTTTCCAGATCATGGGTCTGAATATAATTGATAGAACCGGGATAATGAATTTCGACCTGTTGGTTCGTTCTTTGCTCATCGGTACTTATCCTGATAATACCGCTGCGATCAACCACATCAATAAAAGTAATGCCTTCTTTTTGAAAGAGATCAAGTACTTCTTGTAAAATGTCTCTATTTAAAATGAACTCAGACCCCAGTGTTTGAATAGAAAAAGCAATATTCAGGCCTTCCGAACGGGCTAATTCCCATAAATAATTTTTTTCTCTTTGTAATTCATGATAACTGATATAGCTTAAAATAAGCACAAAGAGAATTGTTACAATCACAACGAGATAGATATTGCTCTTTTGAAATATTTCTTTAAATTTTCTAAATGAATTCATAATTAACTTAAGCCTTTAATCATCAATTTATCCTGCATCTCATTTTAAAGAAAAAATAATGATTGATTTAAAAATCGTTTTAACGAAAAAGAGAACCGGCAGGTAAACAACAACCGGTTCTCTTTTTTAATTTTCCCAGGATATCAAGTTATTTTAGTCCACATTCTCTATTTTTATCGGTGCATAATAGGTATGGCCACTACGGAAAATTAAGAGAAGCAGTGTGTCACCAGGCTCCAGCTGACTGATAATTTTATCCCATTCATGAATAGAAGAAACTTCATTTCTATTTGCTTCCAGTATAATATCTCCATTCCTCAAACCCATATCATCAGCAGAGCTACCGGGAATAACATCAGTTATTACCAAGCCTCTTGCCCGGGGCAAACCGGCTTCACGAGCCATTTCCGGTGTCACTACTTCCACACTAATACCAGCCGATACAGAAAGTAACTTTTCCTCAGTGATTGTGGGTTCATCATCAGAAGGCATTTCTCCGATTTTAACTTCAAAAGATACTTCCTTTCCATCCCTAATCACACTTAATTCGGCTTCATCTCTTATTTCCAAATTACGAATAGCATCCTGAAGCTCTTGTGGTGTATTGACTTCTTTATTATTCACGGATAGAATGACATCACCTCGAACCAGCCCTGCTTCTTCGGCAGGACTATCTTTGATGACATCCCCGATTAAAACACCTTCCGCTTTTTCAAGTTCGAATTGTTCGGCAATTTCCGGGGTTACTTCCTGGATATAAACTCCCAGCCAGGATCTTCTTACCTTTCCAAGAGTAATTAGATCATCCAGATTCCGTTTTGCTACACTGATCGGAATGGCAAAACCGATACCCTGCGCATAGGGAATAATTGCGGTATTTATTCCTATAACTTCTCCATCTGTATTAAGCAAAGGACCACCGCTATTTCCCGGGTTGATTGCCGTATCGGTCTGAATCAGATTACGGTACTCCTGTCCCTCTGAACCAGCACTAATATCTCTACCTTTTGCACTAACAACTCCCATAGTAACAGTCTTCTCCAGGCCATACGGATTACCAATTGCAATGACAATTTCTCCTACTTTCAGAGAATCAGAATCCCCCAATATTACCATCGGGAGATCATTGGCATCAATTTTTACAATTGCCATATCGGTTGTGACATCTGAACCGACCACTTCTCCGATAAATTCCCGGCCATCTGATAGAGTTACTTTAATCTCTTCAGCACCATGAACTACGTGTTCATTGGTCAAAACATATCCTTCTTTATCAACAATAAACCCTGAACCAGCGCCTTTTTGGGGAATTCTTCTTCTGAATTCCTCATGCTGTTCAAAGAACCACTCAAATATAGGATCTCTGGTACTAAAAGGTGTAGTTTCCACATAACGCATCACATCAATATTGACTACTGCCGGTCCCACACTTTCGGCAATCTGGCTAATATCATCACTGAGCGATTTGATTGCCGACTGCTCTTCAGCAATTACGGTCAACCCGCTCAACATAAAAGAAACTACAAAGATTACTATCAAAGTTATTACCTGTAATCTTTGTCTGTTAATAAAATGTTGGTTTAACATTATTTTTCCTCCTTGCTATAAATATTTTTTTAGACAACCATTCAAGTATTATTATTGTAATAATTTTTTTATATTCTTATCAATCACAAGAATTGCTCTGACATAAAAAATCATCTCCTTCTAAATAAATTAATTTTTTCTATTTATATAAATAAGCAATTCTTATGCCAATAATATATAATTTGTCCTTTTTTTTATTTTAGCACCTTAGAAATATAATAGTAAATATCGCACCTGCATAGTGGGTGGCTGTAAGAACCTCTAAAAGAGGTGTGCCTTTTTCTTGGTTACTTTTTGTGCTGCTTTTCTCTTCTATTAACTGGATATTTCTAAGCAATACAACTGCCTGCTTTGGACTTCAGGTGAAAAATGATCATTTGACTTATCTTAAACTTTTTTATGGTATAACCAAATACTAATTATTATATTATTATTGCTTGTCTGTGCAATTTTTTCACATATCCCCAAAATATACTGTAAAAATTTTTCCCGATATTTTTCTTATCAGAGTTTTAGCGATCAAAATAGATATTTTTACCGGTTACCGAAAAAGGTATACCCATAACAAAGCTGGCTTCAATCAATCCCATTTTCCTGGCAACCACACCTGCCCGATACATAATGCGGTTATCGATACTGAGTATCGCTGCCATTTTCACAGCAGAACCAATAGCAATTCCCATGTCCAGGATACGAAAAGCACATAGTGGACCATCAAATTCAATACCAGTATGTGTTTGACATTCGGAACAAGAGTCATATCCGCATGCCCCGCAATCGAGACCCAATGTATCAGCATCTTTTAAGCCAATTAATAGTACAGCCGGAGAGTTCTTTACATTTTCGCCATCACGATCAAAATTTCTTTTGTTACTTTCAATGCCATATTTTATCATTTCTTCTCCCAGACTTCTCACTTCTTCCCCATATAGGATTTTTATTTCTACAAAATCCTTACCGGCTGATTTAGGTGCCGTTCTGGCTGACAAAGCCATCATTTCAACTGCATTTCTAACTATATCTGCAGGGTTGATATAACCTGCCTGATTATTCATGAAAATACTCCTTCTCTCCTATTTTATCTTTGAATATTATTACCACAAAAATTAAAATCAAATTAAATGTATTACTTAGTTCTTGATATAATTATAACCAATAACCTGAAATGTTTTCAACTTTCGATTTGTGGTCAGCAACCATCTGCCCTTGACAGGAAAAGCAAACTCCGGTTGTAGTTTTCCCTTCTCAACCCAATATCGAGAACGAAAATTATTAAATTGACCTTTGTTTGCCTTGATGATCAATTCTAAAGGCCGATCAACAATCTGGCATTCCTCAATCCCTCCCAGTTGTCCTATTTTATATCTGATTTCTTTTAACCAATCCTGGTCTGGCAGAGGGTAGATATTAACTAAGGCAATATTTTTGCTTAACGGACCAATAATTTTAACATTGGCTATTTTAGTAGAAATACCTGCTCTATTTATCTCTTCTAATAAAAATTCATTTGCTTGATCCACTGCCTTTCCGTGATAAACAGGATTGATCAGCGGTTTCAGTAAATGTTTTAATTTACATCCTTCCCGATAATTATTTTCTCCAATACGCTTAATTTTAATATTTAGATAATCGGCAATATTTTTAATTTCTTTTTTTGAGTAACTAAATAAAGGGGCATAATATCCATTATAAAAATCAAAGCCATATTTCCCCCAGCTGTCACTTTGGTTAGAACCTGTTAATATAATTTGGTTTTTAGCATATCTTTTGATCATTCCAAGTTTAATTTTTTTTGTGCATAGATTACAATCCGGTCCGCCCTGCATGGTTGCAATCTGTTCAGATTCTCCGGAAATAGTAAGAAGTTTTATTTGTAATAATTCACTTATCATTGATACATTTTCCCTGGTCTTATGGTAGGTATAAGGACCAAAATCAACATGTACTGCTGTCAATTTATCTTTACCCAGAGCTCGCTCTGCTAAATTCAAAACAACGGTACTATCCAACCCCCCGGAAAAAGCCACCATAACGATTTTATCCCGGACAATTTGCCTGATACTATTGATTATTTCTTCAACGATAATTGAAACTTCCGGCAAGGTTTTTACCTCATTAAATCTCGGTTTTAATCATATCATATTCCAGGTTCAAATTTTTCTCTCTAAACAGTTTATCATTGTTCATTAATAGTACATACCGCCCCCACATAGCAGGTGTCTTTAAGAAGCCTCTACAAGAGGCTTAGCTTTTTATTAGCCAGTTTTTTCTTATGCTCTTCTTCGCTTGAACTCTTATCTATCTGTTACACAATCCTTTCCAGAATATGCAAGGGGAATTCTTCCCCTTGAGAACTTCTGAGATCCTTTGTTGCTTACGTGATAACAATGATGGGAATAATAGGCTCTGGCTTCAAACCTAACTTGGCATATATTTGGGCCTTATTAACCATTACCACCTTCAAAGAAAGTAGTTTGATATGGTTGATAGTAAAATGAGATAGTTAAAAACCAAAATTTTAACTATCTCATTATCATCTGTAACCACCAAAAAGATGTTTTGTTGATGCAAGAATATTAATCTTTAAATTAAAAAGAGAGAAAGAGACAATTTGTAATCATGTATTCTGCTTTTCCATATATTCCGGAAAGGTATATTCTTTATAACGAGCATCTTTTATATACCGGAGGATATGTACAAATACATCTGCTTCAACAAAACCAGACAAAGGAGCAATACGCTCCCTATCTTTGCTTAAGAACCAGGTGGTTGGGTTTCCTCGCACCTGGTAAATTTGCTCTGATAATTGTCTCTCTGTTATCTTCTCTCCATTATGGACAATAAGTTCATTAGAACTACTGTTTATTCTGACAATGGAAAAATATTGACTCATTAATTCTTGAACTTGTTGGTTGGTAAAAGTTTCATCTTCAAGCTTCCTACACCATCCACAATTTTCAGAATAGAAGTAAATCAGGATAGGAATATCTTCCACGTTTGATTTTACTAATGCCTGATCATAAGATAACCAGTTTAGAATATCATGATCCTGGTTTCCTATTTCTTCCGAAAAAGTAATTGCCAAACCCGTGAAACTAAAAAAGAACAATACAAAAAGCAAGAATAAATAATAGAGATTTTTTCTTTCTACAAAATTTTTCATAATTATAATACTCGTTCTGCATTTTTTTATTTTTTACATTATACAGGAATAAATATTGATGTCAAATCATCCACTCAGGTAAGAAGACAGAATTGATAAATTATCACTAAAGATAAAAATACCAATTAAAATCAATAACACTCCCCCTACCCATTCAATTATCTTGAAATATTTTTTAATTTGTACACTGATTTGAAAGAATTGATTTACTGCCAATGCGGTCAATAAAAAAGGGATCCCTAACCCTGCAGAATAGATTGATAGGAGGGCCATCCCTTTAAAAACTGTATCCTGGGTACCGGCATAAACCAAAATAGCGGCCAAAATCGGACCGATACAGGGAGTCCAACCAAAGGCAAAGGCAAAACCAATTAAAAAAGGGGTTAGAAAAAGATTAAAAGAAAGCTTTTGACCTGTTTGAAGTTTTTTTTGAAAATTCAAGAAAGGAATATTTAAAATACCTATCATGTGTAGCCCAAACAGGATAATTATCATGCCTCCTACTCTTTTGAACCAAACTGAATATTTCTGCAGGAAATTGCCAATAAATGTTGCAGAGGCTCCTAACAAAATAAAAACAAGAGAAAAACCAAGGATAAAGAATAAAGCACCTGACAAGACACGATAAAAAGTATTTTTATTTTTCCTGCCTTTCTTTGTTAAATCCTCCAGGGATATTCCCGAGATAAAAGAAATGTACCCGGGAACCAGGGGCAGGATACAGGGTGACAAAAATGATAACAGTCCGGCCACAAAAGCGGCTATATAAGAAACTTCCTGTAATACAAACATCTTTTTCCTTTCTTGACACTATTTTTATCATTCTATTTTTATTTAATTTATTTCAGGGATCAAATCTCGGTTTGAGAACCATTACGACATGATATGGAATTCATTGAATTCACCGGTATAGGGTTGCCAATCAATTTGTATATTTTCCACGATGGATAGACTAGGACCCTTTTTGCACCAGGCAATCATTTGCTGAACTGAAAATTTGTTGCCCTCAATGACCAATTCTACATCTCCCTTATCAAGATTTCTAATCCAACCTTTAACCCCCAGCTTGTGAGCCATATCTCTGGCATAATAACGAAATGCTACGCCTTGTACCCTTCCAGATAATCTAATGTGAGCTCTCACTTTGTCATTTCCACTATTACTATTATTACTATTAATGTATTCCTGCCAGTTATTTAACATAATTAGTCACCACAATACAGTAAACAAGAAACTCATACTTACCTACTTCCTATCAGTATTTCTTTGAAATTCCGATGGTATAATATATCATTTGTTACACTTCAATTCAATAGCAAAAGCAAAAAATAGTCAAAAACAATCTCTTTTTGACATTAATGATAAAAGGTGTTAAGCTTTTTGATGTGTTGTCATCAAAAACTGCTAATTATGGAAAAGCAACCATATTAAATGTTTGCTGCTACGATAGATAGATTTAATAATGATTTAGTGATTTCAAATGGTAATGGAAGACTTTTTTGTCCCAGATACTGAATTGACCATAAACTAAAAATAATAAACGAAAAACTATACGCCCGCAATTATTACTAAATTAAAAAAAGATAGGAGGTGGTAATCAGGTTTTTGTGTTTTATTTTATTAAAATAAATCAAACTTAATGATTGTACTGTAATCACATTCTTAAATTCAATTCTAATCAAGGAGATGAAAGAAATGAATGAAAATGGAAGAGGACAGTGGCAAACACGAGCAGGTTTTATAGCTGCTGCTGCTGGTTCAGCAATTGGTTTGGGAAATATCTGGCGTTTTCCCTACATCACCGGGAGATACGGCGGAGGTGCATTTGTATTGATTTATATACTGTTGTTAATTTTTGTGGGTTACCCTGTAATGAACTCTGAATTATTGTTAGGTCGTAAGACCCAAAAAAACCCTGTTGGCGCTTATAAAATGCTTTCGCCGGGAAGCCCCTGGCTTATTGTCGGTTTCATGGGCGTTCTTGCCGGATTTATCATCCTGTCTTACTATTCGGTCGTAGCAGGGTGGGCACTTTCCTATATCTTTAAATCCGGTGCCTATATGGCTGCTGGTTCTGATGCTGCAAATATCTTTGTCAGTTCCATATCTTCAACGTTTGGTGGTATATTCTGGCATACTTTATTTATGGCAATATGTATCGGTATCGTCACTGGTGGTATCGAAAATGGAATTGAACGCTGGTCCAAAATATTAATGCCAGTTCTTTTAGTTTTATTGATCATCCTTATCCTCCGTTCTGTTACACTACCGGGTGCCGGAGAAGGTTTATCTTTCTACTTGAGGCCGGATTTCAGTAAATTCAGTGGTGAAGGATTTTTAGCAGCCCTTGGCCAGGTCTTCTTTACCTTAAGTTTAGGCATGGGCTGTATGATTACCTACGGTAGCTATTTGAAAAAAGATGAGGATTTGCCCTTAAATGCCAAATATGTGGTCGGTGCTGATACAATTATCGCTTTATTAGCCGGTTTTGTGATCTTCCCGGCAGTGTTTGCCTTTGGATTAGAACCGGCTGCAGGTCCGGGGCTTACCTTTATCACTTTACCTGCAGTATTTTCACAGATGGGTGGAGCCGGACATATCTTTGGTAGTATTTTCTTTGCCCTGTTGACTATTGCTGCTCTAACTTCGGCTATTTCCCTGCTGGAGGTAGTTGCTGCTTACTTTATTGATGAAATCAAATGGAACCGAAAAAAAGCAACCATCATTATGGGAATCGCTATATGGTTTCTCGGTATTTTCCCGTCTTTGGGATATAGCTCCCTTGCTCATGTAAAACTAATCAAGGGCTTTGATATACTGGATTCCTTTGATTTCTTTGCTAACAATATCCTACTTCCATTGGGCGGATTACTGATTGCAGTATTTATTGGATGGTTCTGGGGTACGGATAAAGCATTAGAAGAAGCTAATCACGGTGCCAGCACTAAATTAGGAACCAGCTATTCTTTCCTGATTAAATACGTGGTGCCAATTGCGGTATTCATAGTATTTCTAAACAGTGTAGGACTTCTGGGATAGATAATGTAAATATTTATAATAAAAACTTAAAAGATTCGGGCATGAATCTTAATGCTCTCAAGTGCCATGCCCGGGTCTTATTTTTTGATATTACTCTAATTTATCCTTTACCAACAATGTCGGCAGCTTCAATTTTAGCTTCCAAAGAATCTTAGATATTCTTATCCTGGCCTGCTCCAATATCTCTGAGACAGTTAAACCCTGAAAATCAACTTCTTTCTGAGATAGTGAGATAATTTTTTCATTACCAATTCTTAAAGTACTTTGCTCTTCAATTGAATATAGGGTGATTTCATACGGTTCCAGGTCAATTCTCAATGACTGATCCAACCGGTAGATTACTTCTTCCATTTTCTGATAAATTGTTTCTTCTTCCTTCCCGGTGAAAGAGAAGATTTCTTCTTGGTTGATGAATATTCGGGCAATTATTTCCTTATCCTGTTTCTGTAATTCCCCATTAACGGTTAGATAATTGGTTGTGAGCCGGCGATTAACCTCGATGCCATTTTCCTGCAGGTATTGCTTGACTTTTTGAATCCGTTCATTAATATCAGGATGGGTCTGAAAAATACCCAAATCCTGACCCGGCTTTAACAGGTCTTCACTGCTTACCCGTTCAAAGTAAGTTAATAAGGCAACCGGATGGTAGCAATCACTTCTATTCAACAATTGCAGGGCTGTCAAATCTGCTTCTTCCTCGTATTCCCTGCGGTATGAATTAAGAAGGGTAATACTGGTCAGTTCACTCAGGAGTCCCAGGTTGGGATCCCCAGTTAATAAAATGGTAAGCATCTCTACCAGTTTTAATTTCTGGTTATCCTTCATCTGTTTGATGGAATGCTGATGAATAATATGACCCATTTCATGCGCGATCACGGCTGCCAGCTCATCATCAGAATGAATATAATCAAACAAATCAGAAGTAAGGTAAATAAATCCACCGGGTAAAGCAAAGGCATTCGGGCCTTCCCGGTCGATGATGGCAAACTGATAATGAATCTCGGACCAATCGGAAACATTTTTCAACATCTCTCCAATCTTCCGCACCTTGTCCAGATTCTCCGGGTCTTCAATCAATTCGTATTGTTTTTCAATTTTATCAGCTATTTTACGGCCGATTTTTTCTTCCTTCTCAAAGTCACGCTGGGCGTCAACTTCAACTGTCCCAAAGCATAATAAAACAGAAAGAAAAAAAATCATTACATATCGCGAAAGTCGGCCATATTTTTTTGTCAGTATTTCATGGTTTTTCATTATAATCTTTCCCAGGATCGGACCAGAAAACAATCTATTGGTTTTCCTCTAAAAAAAAGTCGATTGCTTTCTCCAATGCTTTTTGGATATTGTCCTTTTTTTCAAATTTACCCATGGCCATAAAAGCCGATCCCCCACCCTTTCCCTGGTATTCGTTCATGATTCTGATCATCAATTTTCCGCTATGAAAGGAAAGGTCCCGGGAACAGGACAGGCAAATGACCGGTTCAGGCTTCTCCGCACCCAGAATGATAACCTTTTTTTCGGTATCAGTTAATCGGAAGGCAATCTGTTGTAATGATTGGAGCGATTTCTCCGGAAAGAGCCTGGTAATAAAGTGGAGGCCATTTTGTTCCCACCCATTCTGTTCCTTAAGCTCTTCTGTCTCAAACTGGAGCAGTGTCTTTTCCATTCGACTGACCTGCTTATTTAAATGCTTTTTTTCCTGACTTAGTCGGGTAATTTTTTCTTCCAACTGATCAAGACCGGTTGTCAGCATATTGGATACATTTCTGGTAACCCGGTGTTTTTTCTGATAATCAGCCAGGGCACGATATCCACAGAGAAAAAAAATCCGTGTTTTATCTTTCCGATTTTCCCAACCGGTTATCTTAATGATTCCGATTTCTCCGGTATAGCGACAATGTGTCCCCCCACAAGCAGTGCGGTCAAATTTATCAATTTCAATGATGCGCAGTTTCTCATGCTTTTTATCCAATTTTCTCAGCTTTTCAGGAGTGATTTCTGAATTGTCCTTGGCAAAATATTGATGAATGGGTCGATTTTCACAGATAATCCGGTTCAACATGACTTCCAGAATATCAACTTTTTTTTCATCCAACATCGTGAAAGGGATATCCAGGGTGCAAGCATCCTCACCCATATGAAAGGAGAGGGTCTCTTGCTGCCACAAATTCATCAGCGCACCAGATAGAATGTGCTGACCGGTATGTTGCTGCATATGGTCAAATCGTTCTTTCCAATCGACTTCACCGGAAACGGTTGCCCCGATTTCTGCCACTATGTCCCTCTCCAGGTAATGAATCACCCTACCGTTCTCTTCCTGAACATCTATGACGGTAATTCCGTTGATCTTTCCCCTGTCACAGGTCTGTCCTCCGGCATTTGGATAGAAATAAGTTTGGTCCAAAATTAAATTATGTTTCCCTTTATCCACGAACTTAGCTACAATCTTTGCCTGAAAAGTTGTTTGATAAGAGTCCTGGTGAAATAACTTTTTGGTCATCCTTTGGGTCTCCTGATAAAAAATATTTATGAATATAGTGATATGTGCAGTAATTTTGGGTATTTTCTATCTATGTTATTATTTTATCATAATTAAAAAATTCCCCTGAACCAATTCGGGAGAATTTTTTAATTTCCTATTCTATCTATTCATAATATAGCCACATTGGCTCAAACTCTACTGATGGTAATTAATTTATAGCATCATCAAGAGCAAGAAATAACTAAATCTATTGTTAAGTCGTCAAAACTAATTCATCTTCAATATATTCTTCTTTCCTCAGTTTTGAGAACTGCTTTAACAGATAATCAATGGTAACATTCTCTCTTTGCTTATCGGAAATATCGAGAATAATACGACCGCGATCCATCATAATGGTTCGATTGCCCAGCCTCAATGCTTCCTGCATATTATGTGTTACCATAATGGTCGTTAACTTCTTTCCCTTTACAATTCCCTGGGTAATAGCCTGAATTTTTTTACTGATTTCTGGATCAAGAGAAGCGGTATGTTCATCTAATAAAAGCAGTTTTGGATCAAACATGGTAGCCATTAAAATCGTTAAGGCCTGTCTTTGACCTCCTGAAAGTAAGGCTACCTTTTTAGATAACATATTTTCTAAACCTAACTCCAACTGGGCTAATTTATTCCGAAAAAATTCTCTTCGCTGAGTATTTAGACCCAGACGTAATCCCCTGCCAAAACGTTTAATTGAAAGTACTAAGTTTTCTTCAATGCTCATGGACGGTGCTGTTCCCATTAATGGATCTTGAAAAACACGACCAATATATTTAGCCCTGTAATGTTCAGCTTTTTTAGTAACATCCTGGTGATTTATTTTCACAAAACCTCTATCAGATAACATTGTTCCCGCAATAATGTTCAACAGGGTAGATTTGCCTGCACCATTACTGCCAATTATTGTTACAAAATCGCCTTCCGGTACATGTAAATTTATTCCCCGTAAAGCAACTACTTCATGGGAGGTGCCCCTGGCAAAGCATTTGTGTATACTTTTTAAACGTAACATATGGTAAACCTCCTTGTGCTATTCTTTTTCTATTCCATCTGAACCATTGGAAGTTACAATAGCTTTTATTCTTCCTCTGAACAGAGGGAATGTTAATGCTATTACCACCAATACCACAGAAATTAACTTTAAATCTCCAGGCTGAAATCCAAATCGATAGCCATACCGCAAAGCAACCATAACCGTTGCCCGGTAAATAATCGAACCAAAAATTACACTGATTGTCATCCAGCAAATACCACCATTTTTAATAATACTGCGTCCAATTATAACTGAAGCCAAACCAGCCACAATTGTCCCGATGCCCATTCCTACATCTGCAAACCCAGAATATTGTGCAAAGAGAGAACCAGACAGGGCAACCAGGCCATTTGAAAGACATAAGCCGATAATTTTGGTTAACTTTGTATCCACACCCAAGCTTCGGATCATTTGCTCATTATCCCCGGTTGCCCGAATTGCCATTCCGATTTCAGTAGACAAAAAATAATCAAGAAGTACCTTGACGAGCAGAATAATAAATAAAAAGAGTAAAGGAGTTAACTGATCTATTGAAAGAGTTGGGAAAAGTCCTTTCATCAAATCAAGTATTGTTGTTTTTCCTAAAAGTGGAATATTTGATTTTCCCATGACTCTCAGATTAACTGAGTAAAGCAGGGTCATAGTCAAAATACCTGAAAGTAAATTGGTGAACTTAAGCCTGGTATGAAAAAAAGCAGTGAGACCTCCTGCTGCTAAACCACCAATCATTGCCCATAGAATGGCTATCATTGGATGCCCTCCCGAAAAAATAATCTTAGCGGTAATAGCAGCACCCAGGGGGAAACTCCCGTCTACACTTAAATCCGGAAAATTTAATACCTGAAAGGTGATATAAACTCCCAGGGCCATAATACCAAAGACAAATCCCTGCTCCAGTGCATGAAATACTAAGCTCCAAGTCATATTAGGTTAACTCCTTCCACTCTCATAAGTGTTCATCTATTTGCTGCGATTCCAGGATATACCCGCCAGAATGACTTCATCTGCTTCTTTTAAAATTTCTTCCGGGATCTCCAGTTCTAACTGTTGCGCAATATCCAAGTTAATGACAAATGACAACTCTTCCGGTTGGTCTAATTTACCGATAGGTATCTCTGAAGGCAGTTTACCTTCCAGTATCTGAACCGCCTTTTCGGCACTCTTCTGACCCAGGGTAAAGTAATCGATGCCAAAAGAAGTTAAGCCACCTTCGGGAACAAAGGTAGGATCGGCTACCAGAATAGGTATCTTCTCTTCTAACGAAACCTTGACAATAGAACTAAAGGCAGATACTGCCACATTATCAGTCACAATATAAAAGACATCAATTCTTCCCACCAATGACTGGGCAGCCATTAACACCTCATTGGAATTACTTGCCGTAACTTCTACTAATTCCAGTCCTAACTCCTGGCATACTTCCCGGGATAGTTCTACCTGTACCACCGAATTGGCTTCACCTGCATTATAGATGGTCCCTACCCGATTCGCCTGTGGGAAAAACCTGGGAATCAGCTTTAATTGCGCTTCATTTGGTGCCGCATCGGACATACCCGTCACATTATTCCCTGAACTTTCCCAGCTTTCGGCAATGTTTGCCGCCACAGGATCAGTAATAGCTCCAATAATAATGGGAATTTCGCTGGTTACCTGTGCCGAAGCCTGGGCAATGGGAGTAGAAATTGCTACAATCATATCCACTTTATCATCATTAAATTTTTGGGCAATTGAAATAGCATTACTGAATTCTCCCTGGGCATTCTGGAAATCATAAACAATATCTTCTCCCTGGATATACCCTGCCTTTCCCATTCCATCTACAAAACCATCCCGACAATTATCCAATGCCGGATGCTCAACAATCTGACTGATACCAATGTGAAGTGGTTCTGCTAAAACCGACGCACCTATCATCATCAAAACAAGCACAACAATCATCACATGAATACTTACAAGAATAATTGAACGATTCAAATTTGTTCTCAATTGTATTTCCTCCTTTTTAATTTTGAAACTTTAAAAAACATCATCTTGGGATTACTCTTATTAATCCTATCAATCATCTCCTTTCTCTACTTGTTTATTGATTTGCACATAAAAAAACCACGAATGATTTACACACCCGTGGCTAAAAAAATAAAAGCCACAGGCATCCGCTTGAGGTAAATGCCTGTGGCTTTCAATATCGGAATTTTCTTTTACGAACTACTATCAACCCCGATAGGCACTTACCCCCGGAATATAATAGTAGTAGTAATAGTATCGCTTATGCAATTGTCCATTAGAAATGTTTTCAATTTTCATAATAATTACTGTTCTTACATATATTATAACATTATTTTACCCACAGACTATTGAAATGTCAATCAAAGATTTAAAATATTTTTCATTTTAATCAGTTAAAGCGTTAGAGGGAAAAATGAAATAATTCTTATATACTTCTTGGTCAACAAATCTACCTTATAAAAAGTAATAAAATCAAAATGAAAAGAACTGACAGGCATTTTTGGTAGTAACCTCAGCTACCTCGGATATTGATATTTTTTTCAAATCAGCAATTTTAGCAGCAATTAAAGGGATATATTGTGGTTCATTGGGTTTTCCTCGAAAGGGTACAGGTGTTAGAAAAGGTGAATCTGTTTCCAATAATATTTTATTAAGGGGTATTTTCTGAACAATTTGTTGTAATTCCCGGGCATTCTTAAAAGTGACAACTCCTCCGATCCCAAAATAAAATCCCTGCCTTAGACACCATTGTGCCATTTCATAATCACCTGAAAAGCAATGCAGAACCACTTTCATTTCCTGCGCCTTTTCTCCTAAAATTTTCACAGTATCTTCATGTGCATCCCGGTCATGAATGATAATAGGTAGATCAAATCTTTTTGCCAGATCAACCTGTTCCCTGAAGGCTATCTTCTGTATTTCTCTTGGACTATGTAAATAATAATAGTCCAACCCTATCTCACCTACAGCAATATTCTTGGGATGGGAAAGCATCGCCTCCAGCTGAATAAGTTCATCCTCCTTCATTTTTTTACTCTCATGGGGATGAAAACCTATCGCTGTATAAACATTTTCATATTGATTAGCGTATTGCAAATTTTTCCTGCTGGATTCTAAATCTACTCCGATGGTGACAATCTTAATAACACCATTTTTCAGAGCATCATTAACTACCTCATGTGATTCCTTCTCAATCATATCCAGATGGGCATGTGTTTCCACAAAGTTAATGTAAATAATTC
>CAYSAA010000031.1:0-7983 GCA_964428905.1 uncultured Atribacterota bacterium | reverse complement strand
CATACCATTTCAATCATTTTTATACTTTAAGCAAAAAAGTTAAGCCTCTTTTAGAGACTTCTTAAAACCACCCGCTATGCGGGTGCGGTATTTATTGCTGAGATCTAAAATCTATAACTTGCCTATACTATGATATGATATAATCAATCAAACAATACTTAACACCCAAAGTAACTTAATAATTATGAAAAAAGATGAGATATTACGGTCAATATCCAGACTGAATGATTATCAAGGTGACGATGAAAATACAGGGAACTCATATTTTTCCTATGCCATGGGAACCTTGATTAACCTGAGAGTAAATACACCGCCTTCTCAAGCTAAAGAGGTTATTCAAGAAGTACTTGCGTTGATTGACAGATTAGAGAAAATAATGAGTTACTATGATATTGCCAGCCAGGTAAGCCAGATAAACCAACAGGCAGGTAAAGCATGGGTTTCAGTAGATCCTGAATTGTTTGTGGTCATCAAAGAATCCCAAAGGTATGCCCGCCTGACGAATGGACTTTTTAATATTACTGTTGCGGCGCTGATAACCCTCTGGCAGCATTCCGGTAATTGCGGACAAATTCCATCCCACTCTTTCATAGAAGATGTTTTAACAAAGGTAGATTATGAGGATATTTTGATAGACGAACAAAACAGAAAGATTAAACTTCGGCAGAAGGGTCAAAAAATTGATCTGGGAGGAATAGCCAAAGGTTATGCAGCCAATCAGGTGATTCAATACTATCGGCAGAAAGGGCTCCATTCGGCTATAATTAACCTGGGAGGTAATGTTGCTTTGTTGGGGAAGCGAGAAGACGGAAAGCTATGGCAGGTAGGTATCCAGGATCCTGACCGGGAAAGAGGTCAATGCCTGGCAACAATTGCCGTAAGCGATACCTCCGTGGTAACCTCCGGTGATTATGAGCGTTTTTTCTTAGAAGATGATCGACGTTATCATCATATTCTGAATCCTTTTACCGGTTATCCGGTAGATAGCAGGCTGAGAAGCGTTACCGTCATTCATCCTGATGCTATGCTGGCTGATGTATTAGCAACTACACTTTTTATTTCAGGCCTGGAAAAGGGAATAAAGATGCTTCGCTGCTTTGCAGATATTGAAGTTATTATTGTGCATGAAGATAAAAAAATATACCTTTCGAAGGGTTTGCTGAATCAATTTCAGTTAACAGAAAAGGGCTATTCTTTATTTCAATTTTAATGATATAAGGAGTATAAAAATATTTGGGAGGATAAAAAATAAAATGGTAAGGATTATCTTGTATATTGTGTTTGCTGTTTTAGTTATTGGTGTCGGGGGTTTTATCTATGCCACACTGGGATTGAGTAAATATCGGAAGATGGTGATTAATGATGTAGATCTGAGCAAGGTTGAAGATGGGGTTTATCAGGGTGAGTTTACCGGCGGGCGCTGGAAAAATAAGCTGGAAGTCACCATTAAAGAGCATCAGATTACCGATCTCGGATTACTGAATGCTTCCAAAGTCTCCGGATTGGCTGATATCGGAGAAAAGGTGTTTCAGCAGGTAAAGGAAAAGCAGTCACTACAGATTGATACGGTTTCCGGTGCAACGGTTCATACCAAAGCGATTTTGAAGTCAATTGAGCATGCTTTAACGCAGGATAGTGAAAGTTGAAATTTGAATTATTTAAAAATTATCTTCGCCTTTAAAGTAAAAAAACAATCTGCTCAGAATACTTGGACATCGGGCAGATTGTTTTTTTACTTTAATTTCAATTATTCTTCATTAATCCAGGGGATCATAGAGCGTATCTTCTCGCCAACTTTTTCAATAAGGAGATTGGATTCCTTATCTCGCATGGCATTAAAGTAAGGTCTCCCTACCTGATTTTCCAGCAACCAGTCTTTGGCAAACGTTCCATTCTGGATTTCCGATAACAATTTTTTCATTTCTTTTCTTGTCTCATCAGTAATAATTCGTTTACCAGATTTTAAATCACCGTATTCTGCTGTATTACTGACATTATCCCGCATGTGTGTAATTCCACCGGCATAGATTAAGTCCACGATTAATTTTAATTCATTTAAACACTCAAAATAGGCTACTTCCGGCTGGTATCCTGCCTCAACCAGGGTATCAAAGCCGGCTTGAATCATAGCTACAACACCTCCGCATAAAACAGCCTGTTCTCCGAAAAGGTCGGTTTCAGTTTCTTCCTGGAAAGTGGTTTCAATAACTCCCGCACGTGTTCCACCGATAGCCTGAGAATAGGCCAGGGCAGTATCCCGGGCATGACCGGTGTAATCCTGATAGACCGCAATTAAATTGGGGACACCTCGTCCCTGGGTATACATTTTTCTGACAATGGCACCCGGTCCCTTGGGAGCAACCATAATGACATCCACATCATCAGGGGGAACGATCTGTTTAAAGTGGATATTAAAACCGTGAGAAAACATCAGAACATTACCCTCTTTCAGGTTTTCTATAACCTTGTTAGAGCAACATACTTGAGGCTGGACTTCGTCCGGTACCAGAATTTGTATAATATCTGCCTGTTGGGCTGCTCTCTCGATTGTTTCAACTTTTAATCCGTCTTTTTTTGCTTTTTCCCATGAGGAGCCATTTTCCCGTAAACCGACCATGACATTCACCCCGCTGTCTTTCAGGTTTAAGGCCTGTCCTCTACCCTGACTGCCATAGCCGATGACTGCTATAGTTTTACCTTCCAGGTAACTTTTATGAGCATCTTGGTCATAATAAATTTTTGCCATAATAGAATTCCTCCTTAAAAATTTGTTTTTTTTATTCTCAATTATTTATCTTTTTTAGACTTCACGAAATTCGTGGTTAATTAAAATATTAATTCAATATACTTTGAGCTCCTCTGGAAAGGGCAATCTTACCGGTGCGAGAAATTTCCAGGATCCCAAAAGATTCAAGTAATTTTAGTTTGGCATTGATTTTTTCCTGAGTACCGGTTATTTCAATGGTAAGAGCTTGTTTGTCAATATCTACTATATGTCCACGAAAGGCTTCTATTAACTGCATAATTTCTGTTCTTTGATCGGTAGATTTTGTCCTTACCTTAATTAAGGCTAATTCTCTTTCCACTGATGTTTCCCTGGGTAGATCTCTTACCCGGAGCACATCAACCAATTTATTGAGCTGTTTGGTGATCTGTTCCAGAATGTTTTCATCTCCTTCGGTAACAATGGTAATTCGCGTAACTCCCTTTTTTTCCGAATGGCCAGCTGCAATACTCTCGATATTAAATCTTCTTCGATTAAACAAGCTGGAGACCCGGGCAAGTACTCCGGGATGATCTTTAACTAAAATGGCAATGGTATGTTTCATGATTGTTTCACTCCTAACATCTTATTAATAGCCTCCCCCGGTGAAACCATGGGGAAGACATTTTCTTCAGGGGGGATAATGCAATCAAGTAAGACAAATTTCTTATCCGACAATGCTTTATCAAGAGCTGAATCTAAATTGGCTTTCGTAGTCACTCTAATTCCCTTGCCACCATAAACCTCTACCAGCTTGGCAAAATCGGGGTTCCCATCCAGGCAGGTTGATGCATATCTTTTTTTAAAAAACAGTTCCTGCCATTGACGAACCATGCCCAGATAACCGTTATTCATAATAATGGTAATAATTGGTAGTTGATTTTTAATAGCAGTTGCCAGTTCCTGAATATTCATCTGGAAGCCACCATCTCCGGCTATGCAGACAACTTTTTTCTTGGGGCAGCCTATCTGCGCACCGATTGCGGCGGGTAATCCAAAGCCCATTGTTCCCAGTCCACCGGAAGAAATAAAGCTTCTGGGATAACGATATTGATAATACTGAGCAGCCCACATCTGGTGTTGACCCACATCTGTGACGATGACAGCTTCTCCTTTGGTAAGTTCATACAATTTTTCGATAATATATTGTGGTCTTAATTGATCATCTTTCTCATATTGCAGGGGATATTTTAGCTTTAATTCAGCAATTTTATTCAGCCATTCGGTATTTTTTTTGGGTTCGACTAACTGAGATAATTTAGACAGAACATATTTTACATCTCCTACGATGGGAATACTTGTCTTGATGTTCTTGCTAATCTCTGCCGGGTCAATATCAATATGAATGAATTGGGCTTGGGGGCAGAAGGTCTTGGTGTTTCCGGTAACCCGGTCATCGAATCGGGTACCCAGGGCAATGATCAGATCTGCCTCACTAATGGCTGAATTAGCACTGTATAAACCGTGCATACCAAGCATCCCCAAAGACAAAGAGTGGTCTTCCGGGAAGCTTCCTAAGCCCATTAAGGTTGTGGTTACAGGGATTTTTGCTTTTTTAACCAATTCCTGTAATTCATTGGTTGCGTTAGCATTTATAACACCGCCACCTGCATAGATAATTGGTCTTTCGGCTTCCTGGATAGCCTTAGCTGCTTTTTTAATCTGATTTAGATTTCCTTTCAGTGTAGGACGATATCCTGAATATTTGTCCTTTTCCGGATAGTGAAAATCTGTTTTAGCGACTTGTACATCTTTGGGAAAGTCAATTAACACCGGTCCTGGTCTGCCTGTTCTGGCGAGATAAAATGCTTCTTTGATTGTTGATGCAAGATCTTTAACATCCATCACCAGGTAATTATTCTTGGTAATCGGTATAGTAATGCCGGTAATATCAACTTCCTGGAATGCATCTGTACCTATGAGTGGTGATATTACCTGTCCGGTGAAGGCAACCAAAGGTATTGAATCTAAATAGGCATTAGCCAGACCTGTTACCAGGTTGGTAGCACCCGGACCGGAGGTAGCAAAACATACCCCGACATTCCCGGTAGCCCTGGCATAACCATCGGCAGCGTGTGCTGCACCCTGCTCATGTTTGGTTAAAATATGAGTGAAAGAGGCTTTTGTATCTATGGTATCATAGAGGGGCATAATAGCACCGCCGGGAATCCCAAAAACCACCTCAACTTTCTCTCTTTTCAGACATTCAACGACAATTTCAGTTCCGCTTAATTTCAATTCCATCCCTCCTTTTTTAGAAATGATATGATCAAATTGTATGTTTTATCTAAAAAATACCATTCGACATTTTTAAGATAGATATTTGAAAAATATAGATATAAAAAGACCCCATGAATAGTTCCTCTTAGTCAGTAAAGGGGACCTAACCGCTGGGGTCTTTTTTACCCACGGTGTAATACGCTTTTATATACACGTATTTTATGCCACTCGGTCCAGACTTTTAACGATTTTAGTAAAACGGAACCCTAGGCATACTCCCAAAAATAAAAAAACCTTCCCCCTATTTTAATGTAGTTCATTAAAATAGGGACGAAGGACTCGTGGTACCACCCTAATTCAATAAAGAAAAAAGTTTTTCTTTATACTTCATTACCATAACGCAACAAAAATGCGACTGAATTTTTGCATCATTCAGTGTTGGGTATTTTTAAAGAAGTGATCTTCAGTAAAATTGAACTGCCAGATCTCACCGTTTCCTGGCTCTCTTTAGTTCTCCATCTACTTACTTACTTCTTCTTGAGATTGAGAATATTTAATTTCTACACATTCTACTAAAAAAACAGTTGACTGTCAAAATTATTTTTTCAATTTTTTCAAATCATTTTCCAGCACATTTGTAACTAATACTAATAACAAATTGGAGATATATTCTGGAGCAGGACAAATAATTTGAATTAAATCCAAAGTAGTTATACAATAAATAAAGAAATGCTAAATCAATATCTTTGGAGGAAAAAATGAAAAATAGAAATATTTTTAGCTTAACTTTATATCTTCTACTATTGATAGGTTTGTTTTTACCGTTCATTACCCAGGCAGAAGAAGTAATCCAGGAATCTCAATATCTGAGTAAAGCGGTTTTGTGTAAAGATGTTGAGGAAAAGGAACCGGTCTTTGAAACCACCTCTTTTCGTGTGTGGGATGAAAAAGCCGTCTCCTGGATACGTTTTACTTATCAATCTCAAGAACCATTTATGATTACCTGGGAATGGGTGGATCCAGAAGGAAAAATATATCATGTCGGTGAGATACAAATGGAAGCAGGAGATTATAAAAATTACCGGACTTGGTATTGGATTAACATTCAAGATCACTATGCGGCAAACCTGTTAGGTGACTGGAAAATAAGGATTTCTGTTGACAATATTCTGCTAGCGGTAAAAGACTTCAGCATAGAATCATAAAATAAAAAAATTCTATGCAATCATATGTCTTCCTGATATAGCGGGAATATTTAGTATATATTATGTTTATAAATCCTTATGTTATAAAGTATGTATGTGCATGTATGAATGAAAGATTAATATTGCTATAAATAAAATACAGATAGAACAAAATTCACTTTACTACTCGTATTTTAAATTAAGTAATTGATGCTTGATATTAATTATAAAAAAATATCTGACGATATATTTTTTATTGCTATACTTACGGGATAAAAATCTGAGATATAGGTTTGGTTAAAAAATTTATTTCTCAGGTTTTTATTTGCTGAAATGTATAATCAATGGATATTTCAAATATAAAATAAGGATTGACATGGAGTAGAAAATGGGGAAATTAGGTTCTAAGGTAATTTTGATTGTCGGTGCATCCGGCGGGTTTGGACAGGCTTTTGTTCGCAGATTGGTTCGGGATGGTTATCGAGTATTTGGCACAAGCCGTCACCCAAAGGAATTTAAAACAAATCATTTAAAGACTTATCAAGGAAGTTTTCAAATGCTCGAAATGAATGTTGATTCTTCCTTGTCGGTTAAAAAGGCATTAAAACAGGTACTCAAAATTGCCGGTCAGATTGATGTGGTTATCAATAGTGTAGGCTACAGTTTGGCAGGGAGCATTGAAGATACCTCTATAGAAGAGGTACAGCAGACTTTTAACACCAATTTTTTCGGGGTTCACCGGGTTTGTCAGCAAGTAATCCCTGTTATGAGAAAACGGGGTGAAGGGAAAATAATCAATATCAGTTCTCTTATAGGTCTGGTCGGTATACCTTTCCAGGGATTTTATGCAGCCACTAAATATGCTCTGGAAGGATATACAGAAGCCCTCCGTTTAGAGCTGGAACCTTTTAATATTAAGGTATCCCTAGTTGAGCCTGGTGATTTTAATACCCCATTAACTGATCATCGGAAAATTGCCAAAAAATGTCAACAGAGTTCAGTTTATTGGCCACGATTTTCGCATGTTATTAAGGAAGTGGAAAAAGCGGAAAGAAAAGGCGAATCTCCGGAAAAACTTGCCGATTTAATTGAAAAAATTATTAAGTCACCTTCTCCGCGATTACGATATCGTATTGGTCCCAGTTCTACCATCATTGGTTTGAAGCCATTGATTCCCGAGGCCATTGCCTTGAGATTAATCAGCAAATATTATGGCTAATAGTATTTCAAAACCTTTGTTTTAGGGAGGTGTACCAAGTTGAATAAAATTAATTTATTGCTGTTACTGATCCTGACGGTATGTTTTGTGTGGGCAATGTCAATGTCTAATTTACGTCTCAGTTCATCTAATACGAGTATTCGGGAAGGGTTTGCTAAAGAAAACAAGAATCATATCAATTCCCAGGGAATAGAAATTAGAGTAATTTATGATAACTATTTATTTAAACCAGGATTGAAAACTTCCTGGGGGTTTTCCTGTGTAGTAAAGGGCACAGAGAAAACAATTCTCTTTGATACAGGTGGAGATGGCAATACTTTATTGAATAATATGAAAGCACTGGCAATTGTGCATGAAGAAGTAGATTTAGTAGTTCTTTCTCATATTCACGGAGATCATGTAGGAGGATTGGATGACTTTCTGCGGGAAAATCCAGATGTAACGGTATATATAACTCAATCATTTCCCCTACATTTCAAAGAAAATATAAGAGAATATGGTACTGAATTTTTAGAGATCAAAGAGAGCAGACAAATATGCCAGGATGTATACACTACCGGAGAAATGGGTTTAGGAATTAAAGAACAGTCTCTGGT
>CAYSAA010000030.1:0-16978 GCA_964428905.1 uncultured Atribacterota bacterium | reverse complement strand
ATTTAATAAAGAAAGGTTATAACTGGCATTGCCCGGGATGATCAACTGAAGAGTGATGAGCTGTCCTTTTTCTACCTCTAAACGGTAGTAGTCATCATTGTCGCGATGACCTTCGCTGTCCTCTTCTCCCAGACGACCGGTATAAGTACCTGGTTGAATTAGAATCGCCCCACCCCAGGTATCCGTCTCAGGTAATTGGTCTCCTTCTAAAGGTGGTTCCTCATCCTCTTCTACAAATTCTTCCTCTTCTACCATCAGAACAATACTATCCTTCTTAAAGGCGATATGGTTATCCTGGGCGGATTCCCGCTCTATACGAAAAAGTATGGCAGATGCATTAGGAATAAAAGCCCTATCCACCGTGACCTGTCCCTGGCAGTTATAACCCAAAGGGTCACCTGCTGGCGAAACATTGGGGAGAGTCACTACTTTTGTTTTGAAGACTCCACCCATATTACCGCTTCCGGGGAAACCATAGATTAATGTGAATTTGGCCTCAAATCCCCTTCCTCCACTGGGACGATCAGTAGCCAGAGCAGTCATCTCTAACACTAAATCTTCACTTCCAGGAGTTATTTCATCAAAAGTCCATTCTGCATAGTGTTGAAGTGCCGAATCTCTCAGCCAGTTCCAGC
This sequence comes from uncultured Atribacterota bacterium, assembly GCA_964428905.1. Classification (GTDB taxonomy): domain Bacteria; phylum Atribacterota; class Phoenicimicrobiia; order Phoenicimicrobiales; family Stramentimicrobiaceae; genus CAYSAA01. The sequence goes on along the minus strand of CAYSAA010000030.1, from coordinate 16,343 downwards.
CTTCAATGAAGTCTCCATTTGACCGATAAATACTTGCCTGTTTGGTTCTAGTTTCAGCTAACACTGCTATATTCAGAGAAGCTGAGATTAAGAAAATAAAAATAATAGTTAATAGAAGAACTTTTTCCCTTTTCATAAAAAACCTCCTCTTTTTTTATTTTTCTGAACTCAAAATGAAAAATTTGCTATCATTATTATTCCCTATTCTCTTAAATATTGTCATTCCTAACAATTTTTTCTCTTATTTTCTTAGATAAGTCTATCTTGGGGGTCACTCTTCTAAATACCAAAACAAGACAAATAGTCATACTTTTAAGGAATTGAAATGATTTTTTCAACCTAATCATCCCTTGTTTCCTTTTGATTCCTTATTGCTTACCAAAATCTTGGGAAAAAAATTTAATAAAATTGGGCACTTAGTAAAGAAGCCTTGATCAGAATACCGGATAGGTCAATTAGTTTTATAATAATCGGCTCATAAACATTCATGGCTTCTTTTGTTGCATTCTTTTTTCCTTCTTCACTCAAGCCAACTGAGGTCTGCAAAGTATCAAGACCCATTAGGGGAGTGGCTCCGATTTCTGCTAAAGCAGCATTAATTTCAGCCTGGCTCATCCCTCCACCAAAATAGGCATCCAGGTAGCGGTGATGAGAAGATCTCCAGGACTGGATATTTGATATTTCAAGAAACAATATCAAGAAAAGAGGATAATCTTCTACCTTACTATAAAAAGAATGACAGGATTCACTGCTTGTTTTTAGAAAATTACTGACATTGTAATCAGAATAATCGATGATGTAGTCATTTTTATTATCACTACCCGGATTATTTCCCACAGTAAGGGCTTGAATATCATTAATGTAATTCATGCAGGACCATAAGTCATTATTTTCCACACTAACGATTAAGGCATCCACTTTTGGTTTTATTTTTGTCAACAACTCCAGGGATTGTAAAAAATTGACATTATTACTGCCGGTATCTTTTAAAAGGTCAATCTTGTAAAGTTCGCCGGTAGCATATTCTATTACTTCATCAAGTTTGGAACCCCACTCAGCTGCTTTATACAAAGATTCAAGCACACTGAGCATTTCACCGGTAATCTTGGTAAAAGTTTTGCCGGTAATAGTTGCCAGCGCTTTTGCTGCTTTATCTTTGGTATAGTTCTCCAAAGGTTTTTTTATATACCAGGATAGTGTTTCATCCGGAATGCTGCCGAAAATCTTCAATGAATCTGCTCCATACTTTAATATCGGCATAGAGGCATTGGTTATATCAGGCTGAAGTCCGGTCAGGTAATCTTTAAACTGTTCTCCCTGTAAGAATACTCCTGTGGAACCTTTCAAGGGATAAAGCAGTGATATCTTGCGCGCTTCGTTTTTATAATCTTTCCATTGATGAGGAAAGACCCAAATAGTTGCTTCTTCCCGAACAGTGCTTCCTTCTTTGATCTTCACCAGGAAGCGGGTAGGCCTGGTAATATTCGTGGAACTATAAGACAGGCCTTGAGGATTTTCAGTAAAAGACTGTGTACCAATCGAAGTATTACGGACTGATCCGTTGGGTAAAAATTCCTGTCGATAAACATCCAGATTATTATTTCGGTTTAAAACCCGGAAATAAAATGTTTTCACATTCTCCGGAAGAATAAAGATATGATCGCTTGCTTCTATAAGCCCGAAAGAACGCTCTTCCCATTTAAAGAGAATACTGTGCTGTTGAACCGGGTAAAATAAGCCCCAGGTTTGATTTTCAGGTGGCTCATCCATAGCTAGCCATTGATCCGGAACAAATAGCCATTCCTTTCCGGTTGAGGTATTTTTTACCTTTACTGATTTTACATACCAACCCGGCTTATCCTGGTCATTTTTATGTCTTAAGGTTATAAATTCAATCTCTTCTAAATTATATCCTTGAACATTAAATATATCTTCTTCCCCTTTTTCGAAGTTCTCTAAATAATCATACGACCATAATTGAATCTCTTTACTTCCATATCTTCCGTTTTCTTTTTCCGGTCCATATAATGCGATAAAAACCATACTATCTGTTCCAGCATCATCGTAATTACCTGTAATCACCGTAACTTGATAATCAACTAAATTATTACCATCAATTAAAGCTGCGGGAATACCTATATCTCCTTTATTTTCATAGGAAAGTATCCACCCATAAGAAACTTTTATCGTCTTGCTGCTCGATAAATTCTGATTGTCAGTAACAGTAAGGGTTACATCAAAATTTCGGTTTTCGTATTCAAATTCATGAGAAACATTGATTCCTTCTCCGGTGGTTTCGTCACCAAAATCCCACTGGTAAGAAACAATAGAGCCATCCGGATCTGAAGACAAACTAGCATCAAAACGAACCCTGGTATCCCATTGGGGAGAAGGATCTAAAACTTTGAAATCAGCTATAGGAGGTTCAGGAGCTTTAGTTACCTGAACGGCTTGATTTATCGTTGCAGTCTGATCATTGTTGTCGGTAACCGTTAAAGCCACCGGGTATTCTCCTACAGTTGTAAATTGATGGCTAATGACACTTTCCTGCTGTTCCTGTGCTACCGTACCGTCACCAAAATCCCACTGGTAAGAAACAATCTGGCCATCCGGATCAAAAGATTTTGAGGCATCGAAAAGGATCTCCTGACCGGTCTGGGGAGAAACAGGCTGATAAACAAAGGAGGCTACTGGAACGGGATCCTTGACAGTAATGATAAATTCCCTGGATACCGGTCCATAGGAAACAGTGATACAAATTGTATCCTGGTTGCCATCGATAACCGAAGGGGTTCTCCAGGTATATTCCAGACTCATTTGATTAGCAGATAAAACTTCCCCTTTCTCAAAATTGACGGTTAGATTGCTCCCAAAATAATAGTCATATTCTGTCTTGAACCTTACTTTTACTTCCGTGTTATCCCACAGCTCATCATTGCTTCCGGCATTTGGCCTGATAAAAACTAAATCAACATCCAGCCAGCCGGAATCAGCTGCCGAAAAGGAATAATAATTGCTTCCAATAATTCTGGGTTCACAACCCCCTCGAGGTCGGGCAAAAAAGTAAACCTGATTATGATAAATAAAGGTTTCTCTATCATAGATTTGATAATCGGTAGATAGAGGATAAAATCCCATCATCTGACCGGTATCTAAAGAATATTTGGTAAACTGGTTATATTCCCAACCCAGAACTTCATCAATGCCTGGAAATCTAAACTCTCTGGGCATTCCTGAAGTAACCAAACAGGGAATTGCTAAATTGAAAAGCAGAGTTCCGTCTTCTTGATAATATTGAAGGATATCTCTTAATGAACCACCACGAGGAAACAGGAGAATATTCCCTTGACTATCAAACCCTATATCACAACGTGCCTCTTCCTCAAATAATTTAATGATATTTCCGAATAAATCGGTAAAGATATAATGAAATTTCAGGGATTCTCCCTCACGGGAATACCTGAATTCCAGCAAATGCCCATTTTGGTTCTCATCCACTACGAAAAGAGAATCTATACTTTTGATATCAGAATCTGACAAATTCAATTCATCCAAAAGATAAGATGCTACAACCGCTCCTTCCCGGTTTATATATTCTAAAAACCAATGCCATTCATTCCGGGAAAGATTTTTTTCTTTCCTGATTACCGGAAATGGAAAAGATGAAATTTTGGACTGGTAACCTGGTAACTCATAGTTTAATTCATTAAAAATTTCAGGTATGGTAAATATTTCCAGCCCTGATGTGGACATTGCCTTATAACCGGCAGGATTCTTCCGGCTATCATTAAAAGGAAAAATAATTACATCATCAACACAAAGAATTTCACTTTCGCCCCCTTTGGAGATTTCCGGCTCAAATATTGTTGTCCCGGTCTCTGGATCAATGATTTGATGGATACCATGATCAGAAATTATCAAATAACCGTTATCAGTGACCTGCTGGAAAACTCCCTGCAAAGAAAAGTACTCCCCTTCTTCGGCAAATAGGTCTACGCAAATGGTTTGATAATTATTGTTGTTTTTCTTTAGGTAGATCAGCTTATTTTCCAGGAGATAAGGTTTGAGAAGATGCGAGTCCGGATAAGCAATCTGATAAATGATCTCATAATTATCTAAATTAAATACCAATAAGTTAGAATTTCCATAAATCATAGCCAATAAATTATTCTGTCGGTATGAATAATCAATGGTTGTTTCACCGGCAGGATCTAAAGTTAATACCACCGAAAAAGGCTCGCCGGATTGACTTGGCAATTCTTGATTTCCAGCCTGGGCCACAACTATATTCTGAATCATCAATATAAAAAAAAGCAATGTAAATGTAATAGAAAAGAAAATTATCAACTTAAATCGCTTTTCGGTTCCTTGATTACTCTTTGTTTTTTTCATCTATTTCTTCCATTCTATTCAAGGGCTGGTGGCAATAGTTGTAATTTTCCAGCTGTCCCCGGTAGGAGCAATGCTAATCCAGCGGGTGTTTTTCCCCTCATCCCAGCCATAATAAGCAGCTCCAGATTTCGGAATAGCATAAATGATTGCCTGGTAGAGAAGCTGTTTATTATGCCATTTACCTTCTTCCTCCGGATAGAGGCTGACTATTTTAATCACTTCTAAACTGGAAAAAGCAGTTTTCCACATTTCCTGCGTCGATTCACTACCGGCAAGCTCTTTATCCATCATGAAAAAATATTGCTCGGTGTTTCCTTGAGTAATCGCCTCAAAAAAATCATAAATAAAATTTTCTTCTTTGATTTTAGCTACTTTATCCGGGTAGAATTCATACTGTGCTTCTTCCGGGTTAATCTTTTTTAGTGTTTCAGGGTCAAAATATTCCCGACCTAATAGCTCTCCTGTGATACCGTCTACCGTGTAGGTCGAAAATTGAGAACCAAAAAGGAAAAACCATACCGGTCTTCCGCGAAAATCTTTATTGGAATGATCAATAATATAAACCACGCTGGGTCTTTCCCAGGAAGGAGCACCGGCAGCAAAGACTACCTGAGCTGCTTCCCGCATGGAAATTCCAGGCTTACCTTTAGGAAAATACGGAAGGATAGGTGACAATCTTTTGATATATTCTCCGCCTTCTTCTGTGGAAACAATTTGGTTTTCTTCGATTTCTATATAATACAATTGGTCATCTTGAGGACGGGCAAAAATAAAACTCCACTCCCAGGAAAGATCATTCTCTCCCCAATGATAATCTAACACTCTGCCATAAGGATTTATATACCATAATACTGCTTTAGAATCCCAGTTGTAAGCCTCCTGGTAAGCCAGATTAGCAGCTTCTAAAGAAGTTAACTGAGGCGTATTTCTTGCTTCTTTTGCCTGATTAGATAATGGAAAGATGAAAAAGAAGATGATAATAATTGAACACAAACGGATTAATTTTCTTATAAAACCATTTCCATAGAATATCATATTCTCATATTCCTCTCTTTTGGAGTCTTTTTTTAGGGGTCACAGTATTTTGATACTCACGACACGATACTATTATCTAATCGCCTGATACCCTAAAGACCATTTTCCGCAGCGGTCACCCCAGCGGGCAATCAGTTCTCCATCAACCATGATTTCAATCACTTCACAATGATTGGGACATCCGTCGCATTCAAAGCCACTGGTCTGATAATCTTTATCAACCAAGTCTAGACCGTAAAAAGCAGATTGACGGGGATTTTGTTCCATCTCTTCCCTGGCTAAAAGGGCTGCACCAATGGCACCCATTACCCGGTAATATTCCGGAACAATGATTTCATGACCTGTCTCTTTTTCAAAACTTTTCTTAATTCCGGAATTGGCAGCCACACCACCCTGAAAGAAAATAGGTGGTGATATCCTTTTACCTTTTCCCACATTATTGAGATAATTTCGCACCATTGCTTCACACAAACCGGCAATAATGACTTCTTCTTTGTAGCCCATCTGCTGTTTATGGACCATATCCGACTCGGCAAAAACAGTGCATCTACCGGCTATTCTGACCGAATCTTGGGCACGCAGGGCATAATCTCCAAATTCTTCTATTGGAATACCTAAGCGAGAAGCTTGATGATCGAGAAAGGAACCGGTACCGGCTGCACAGATGGTATTCATGGCAAAATCAACAACTACGCCATTTTGCAGAATAATCATCTTGGAATCCTGTCCGCCTATTTCAAAAATAGTCCGAACATCCGGATTAATATAAAGAGCTGCCACAGCATGAGCAGTAATTTCATTTTTAACAACATCTGCTCCGGCCATAGCGCCGGCCAGAACTCTTCCGCTGCCGGTGGTACCTACTCCCATCACTTCCAGGGAAATACCCTTATTTTCTTCTTTAATGATAGAAAGGCCTTTTTTAATCATCTTGATAGGCTGACCCTGGGTTCGAAGATAGACATCACTAACCACATTATTATATTCATCCAGTAAAACCAGATCGGTGCTGACTGCACCTACATCTATCCCTAAAAATGTCTTCATGATACCTTAACTCCTTTTCTTTTCCTCATCTTTAGTAAATCAATAAAGGCTTCAATACGAGTATTAAGGCCTTCTTCCCCGGTCTGTTCGTCATAGGTTAGTGTCAGAATAGGGAAGTCCAGATCCTCACTTACTTTTTTCAAAATAGTCTCAGCTACGATTTCCGGCATACAGGTAAAAGGCACCACCTGGATTGCGCCATCTAATCCTTCTTGATGAGCAAGGACTACATTCCCCACACTAGTTTGACCTTCACCTCCTACCGAATGGGCTAGATACTGATAAGCTGCCTGTTCAATATCTTTTTCTTCCTTAAAGCTTTCTTTAAAGATATGTAATCTCATAATAGGAGCAATCCAGGCCTCAATGGAATTTTTCCGAACTACCTCTACACCCAGGTAACCCAGTTTTTCTTCCAGATGATGGTTAACAAAAGGTTCCAGTGATACATAAAATTCTCCCACCAGAGCAACCCGGATAAGATTTTGTTTATGAAGATTTGTAGCTTTAGCAAATTTTTCCATTGTTTCTTTTCTAATTTGCTCTAAAGTATTTATATCTTTAGCTTGCTTTATTTCTTTGATACTTTCCAATAGTATGCGGGAAGCTGCTCCTTTGTTCTTTTCTCTGGGTCGAACCTGTAAAACTTTATGCTCTAATTCTTCCGTCAGCAGAATTTGCTGCCAGGCAAATCGAAATTGTTTTACCATATAAGACCAGCTTTTCCCGTTACGTAAAATGTTGATATTTTCCCACAAGTTTCTTATGCTTTCTCTTCTGGGAAGCTCAAAAATCATCATTCTAAAGTTATGCCCTAAATCCAGCAGTATATCCCTTTGGACCTGAGCATAATAGCCAAAACGACAAGGTCCCCATCCTCCGGCCATAATCAATCCTTCCACACCGAGCTCCAGGGCTTCAATCATATTACCAAGGGCAATCTTCAATGGTAAACAGCAATATTCGGGAGAATATTTTACTCCCAGATCCATAGTTCTTTTACTGTTGGGAGGCGCTTCAACCAATTCATGTCCCAGGTCTGTTATGATCGTATTATTAATCACTTCAATATTACCAAGACGGGGTAAGGCCAATTTCATATCTCTTTTTCCTCCTAATCATATCAAGAAAGGCTTCAATACGAGTATTGATACCAGCTTCCCCGGAATGTTCATCAAAAACAAATTCGGTATAGGAAACATTTGGATATTTCTGGCTTTGATGATGAATAAGTTCACCCACCATAGAATCCTCCCCGCATTCAAATGAGGTCAAATGTATGATTCCGTCTACTTTCTTTTCAAAATAATAAAAGGCGGCACCTACTACTTTCCTGGAAAGACTCCAGAAAATAGGTTTATATAATTTCTTCAATTGTTTTTTGATAATACCGGGATGAACTATTTCCGGTGTTAATACATTAACATTCATCTTTTTTAATTTATGTATCAGGTCCAAATTGATATAAGAATCATCGATAAGATAATCATGACCCAGTACTGCAATATTAACGGGTATTTCATCATATCGTTGAGGTGCCCCTGGTGCATTTTTCTGGATATAATCTGGGCTAAGAGTATTCAGATCTAAAAGATTGGCTACATAATTCTTTTGAAAGTTCTCCCAGGAAACGGAGAAGGCTCTAGCGATAGCTACAGAGTTATCGTTTATCAATTGTCCCACTTGAAATAGACTATTTTTCCAGGTACCATAGGATTGTCGAACATCAATAATAGGGCTCAACAGGGGACATAAAGAACTTATAGAACTTTTTACCATATCGGGTAGTCCAATAATTTTGGGACAAAAAAAGGCACCCTTTTCTACACAGACCATCCTGGGAATTAGAAGATAATCTACCTGTTCAGATAAACTCAATACATGCCCGTAAAAAATCTTCACCGGGAGACAGACTTCGCTTAAGGCAGAACGAACTCCCAAATCAAGAATTTTTTTGTTAGTCGGCTGTGACAGTACAACTTCCGCACCCAGACGAGTTAAGAATTCCTTCCATAAAGGATAATATTCATAGAAATAGAGTGCATAGGGTATACCAATTTTTTTCTTCTCCCTATTCTTCATGTTCAATACCGCTTTCTGTTCTCTTATTGATTCCTATGATAAAAGTAAATATCGCACCTGCCTAGCGGGTGGCTTTGTTAACCATTACCATCTTCAAAGAAGGTGGTTTTTATGGTGAAATAAAGCATTTTACGTAATGCTATGATTTAGAGCAATAATCTATTCAACTTGACTGAGCATAGGTACAAAACGAACACCGGTAATACCTTCGGAAACCCTATTTCCCTCATCCATGTAGACCTTCATCAATGTTTGTATCAACCAAACACCGCCCACCGGAATAACCATTCGACCAGACTCCGGATGTAATTGTTCTAATAGGGGCGGAGGAACATGGTCGGGGGCACAGGTCACGATAATGGCATCAAAAGGTGCTTCTTCTTCCCAGCCATAATATCCGTCTCCGATCTGGAAATGAATATTGTCATAACCCAGTTGAGTTAATAAATTCTGCGCCTGCAAAGATAAGGATTCATAAATCTCAATAGTATAAACCTCATCAACGATTTCTGCCAGGATGGCTGCCTGGTAGCCGGAGCCTGTTCCGATTTCCAGGACTTTTTCATATCCGGTCAGTTCCAGCAATTGAGTCATCAGTGCTACAATGTAGGGTTGAGAAATAGTCTGGCCTTCACCTATACCCAGGGGATAATCGTTATAAGCTTTATCCTTGACCCGGTCATCTACAAATTCGTGCCTGGGAACTGTATTCATGGCTTCTAAAACCAGTGGATCCCTTATATCTCGAGTAATTAATTGCTTCATTACCATATCTTGGCGAAGTTGTGCATAAATAGCCTCTTCATCTTCCTGGGACAGAACATAAACAGGCAAAAACAGTAAAAAAGTAAAAATTAGAAAAATGATAATGGCTTTACTCATTTTTTTCTTCTCGATTCAATCAATCAAAAGAATAGAATCAAGATACTTTATTCACGTTTATAATCATAAAAGATGTGCTTTTTACCTTAAAATTGCTCTTGTAATTATTAATGTTACTCCTATATTCTTTTTTTTTCAAGACGGTTTGTTACTAACTCTTACTCATTTTACCATCCTCCTCTCTTTAGTGTTTTTTCTCATTCTTGCCAGAAATTAGGGTAAAATTTTTCTACATTTTTACTAAAATTTGACTACAGGAAAATAAGCGATGTTTTATGATAATACCTGTTCTCGGAAACAATAAACTATTCAAACAATTATTTTATATGGGAGGTAATCATGTCGAATATGAATAAATTTATTCAAAAAGCTCAGCAAGGTAATAAAAAAGCAATGACTATATTGTTGCAGCAATTTAATCCCCTGTTAAAAAGGCAGGCAAGTTATTTCTACCAAATGGGACTGGAATATGAGGATGCCTATCAGCAGGCTGCCCTGCTCTTTATTCTGGGTGTCTATCAATATCAGGAGATACCACCGGTTACTTTTGCCGGGTATATGAAGAAAAGGATTAAGTGGGGATTGTGGATGTATTGGAGAAAGCAAAAACAGTATACCGTATAACGTATACCGTAGAATACTCAATAAAAATGAAAGCTGAAATAAATAAGATGTGGGAATAATTGGAAGAAGTAAGGTTTTTAGTTTTTTTGTTTATAGTTTTTAGATAAAACACAAATAGTCGTTCGTATTTAGTATACAGAATTCGGTTTCTAGTTTTTGGTTAACAGATAAAACAGATAGAACACAAGCTAACAAATAAAGATTGTTTGATTATAAGTTAAAACGATTTATTTGAAGAATTGGCTAATAATAATGACAGAAGTAAATATCGCACCCGCAAAGCAGGTGGCTTTAAGAACCCCTAAAAGAGGTTAATTCTCTGTTTACTTTTAGTTATACTTTTTTCTTATATTTTAACTGAATATTTACTAGTAGTTTAACTCTTTTAGATTTCAGATGAAAAATGATCATATGGATTATCTTGATATTTTTATGGTAAAACCTTTATTTAACCATTACCACCTTCTAAGAAGGTGGTTTTTCATGGTTAAATAAATTTCGAGATTAATTTTAAGTTATGGAATTTTTATCTAAGAAACTAGTCTTTTCTTTTAAATTTTAACTAATAACAAAAAACTAATTTGTGGGGGTAAAAATGTCAGAAAATACAATCGAAAATTACATAAGAAGTATAAATATTCAGCAGTTAATCAATCAACTTAAAGAAGAGGATAGACAGATTATTTTACTCTATTACTGGTGGGGGTATCGGGATTCTGAAATTGGACAAATACTGGGGTTGTCTCAACAGATAATCAATTATCGGCGTAATAAATCTATAAAACAGCTTAAGGAAAAAATCCTCTATCCAGATATTCATTAATATTCTATTATTTTACCCAATTTCAACACTCTGGATAAAAAAGAGACGATTTTTAATAAAAACATTGACTATTCAAACCCCAGAATTCGGATGTCACTCCAGGGTAGAGGAAATTAATTCCTGATAGGCATAGGCAATTTTGGCTGCAATCCTAGCATTGTGTTCCAGCAATTCTTTATTAGCCTTTAAGCTTTTACCATCACTTAATTCTTTGATTTTATTGAGTAAGAACGGAGTAAGTTGTTTCCCCTTGACATTTTCCTTGTCGGCAATTTCCTGGGCTTTGGCAATCCAGACGTCCATTTTCTTTTTACCCAGAGCAAATTCAGTTGGTACTGGGTTGGCTATAAGCAAACCGGTATCCAATTTCAATCGTAAATGTGTATTGATGACTTCCGCAGCTTCCTGAACATCATTCAGTAGCCAATCAACCTTCAGATGACTGGATTGGCTGTAAAAAGCAGGAAATTCATTGGTCTTAAAACCCAGGACCGGCACCCCCATGGTTTCCAGGTATTCTAAAGTCCGGGGTAAATCTAAAATAGACTTGGCACCGGAACATATCACCACAACAGGCGTTTTGGAAAGTTCTGTTAAATCAGCTGAAATATCCATTGTGGCTTGACCATTATCATGATGGACTCCTCCGATACCACCTGTAGCAAAGAATAATATTTTACAGCGACAAGCTATCCACATAGTTAGGGCAACTGTAGTTCCGGCATTCATCCCTTTGGCAATAATAGCAGATAAATCTCTTCGGCTGGCTTTAACTGTGTCTTGAGAGTGGGCCAGCTTTTCGATTTCATCATGGTTTAAGCCAACTTTAATTTTACCATTTAATATAGCAACTGTTGCCGGGATAGCACCTTCATCCCGGATATTTTTCTCCATATTTAGTGCAGTGGTAATATTATCCGGAAAGGGCAAACCATGGGTAATCAGGTTTGATTCCAGTGCTACCACAGGTTGTCCTTTCTTGCCTTTACCGATAGCTGCTCTAATCTCTTCTGAAATTACAAAATAATTTAATGATTTCATAAAATTTTAAACATCCTTATCATCTTCTTTTTTATGACACTCTCATTAATTTGGGAATATACCGACTCGGGAGATATTACGGCCAGACCGGATAAAATGAATCCAATTTGAACCGACTTTAAAAGTGAATAATCATGATACAACCCATAGGCCATACCGGCTACCAGTGCATCTCCCGCACCGGTACTGTCAACCATTTTTCTCCGCCTGGTGTTCATTAATTCACCTTCCGAGAATTGCTGTGAAAATACAAAGACTCCCTGAGAACTATTGGTCAATACAATATTCTTTACTCCCTTTTTCATCAACTGCTGAACAGCCTTCTTGCGGTCTGTGAGATTCCGAATAACGGTTCCGGTAAGGGCACTAAGTTCACTTATATTAGGTGTCAGATAGCTGATTTTTGGTAAAATTCCCAGCAGTTTTCTACTTTTAACAACTGAAACCGGGTCAACAACTAAAGGAATTTTCTCCCTGCCACATAAATAGGCAATATAATGAATAGCCTGAGTAGTCAGGTTGGTATCAATAATGACAAAGCGACTCTTTTTGACAAACCCAGCTTTGGCAATGAGATACCGGGGGGTTACTCTCTTCATAATTACTGTATCACTTACTGCAACCTGCATATCCCCCCTTTCATTAAGAATAGCCAGGTATGTTCCTGTGGAATCCTTCTTGGATTGAATTACCTCTCTGACCTCTACCTGAGCATTTCTCAATTTTTCCAGGATTTCTCTGCCTTCATCATCATCACCGACAGCCCCTAAAAAAATTACCGGAATATTGAGCAATCCCAGATAGTGGGCAATATTTCGCCCTACTCCCCCGTGGCTGACCCGAATTGTACCGGGATTGGAAGTTTCCCATTTAATAATATTTTTAGACTTCCCTTTTATATCTATATTGGCACCACCAATTACGGTAATACCACTCTTTTCTTTTTCAGTAAAATCTACCATCAATTTTGAAAATATTCCTTTCGTATTCCAAATAAGATAGCATCAATAATATCACAAACTAATTATAACATAGCAAATATCGCACCCGCAAAGTGGGTGGCTTTAAGAACCTCTAAAAGAGGTTTAACTTTTTACCACTTTTTCTTTCGATTTCTTATTTACACTTTAGCTATATCTAAGCAATAGTACTTCCTACTTTGAACTTCAGGTGAAAAATTGTCATCTGGCTTTTCTTAATCTTTTTATGGTTAAATAAAAAATGAAACGTTACTAAAAAGAAAGGTAGACAAGATAGCCGAATTATGAACGGGATAATAAAAACAGTTCCTTAGCTCTATGTGAACTTCTGACCAATGGTGCAGACGCCACACCCTTAAATCCCATCTGATAAGCCTTCTCTTCATAATAGGTAAATTGATAGGGATGAATATATTCCACAATAGGATGATGAAAACGTGAAGGGGCTAAATACTGACCAATGGTCAGCATTGAACAGTCAACTTCTCTTAAGTCTTGCAAAACCTGCAGAACTTCTTCCTCTTTTTCGCCTAAGCCTACCATTATTCCAGATTTGGTAAGCATTTTTGGGTTCATTTCTTTGGTCTTTTTTAAAACAGCAAGGGAACGCTGATAATCGGCCATAGGCCGGACTTCGGGGTATAACCGAGGTACTGTTTCCACATTGTGATTCAAGACATCAGGCCCTGCCTTAACAACATTAGTAAGTGCATCATGGTTGCCTTTAAAATCAGGTATCAGAACTTCTACCAATATTTCATCGGAAAACTGATGCAATTTTTGTATTGCCTGAACAAACTGAGAAGCACCACCATCCGGTAAATCATCACGAGTTACCGAAGTAATAACTATATAATTCAAACCAAGTTCTTTTACTGCCTCTACCAGATGGTCAGGTTCATGTACATCAACAGGATCGGGTTCTCCTTTATGAACATTACAGAAAGTACAATTTCGCGTACAGGTTTTTCCCAAAATCATGAAGGTAGCAGTTTTTTTACCAAAACACTCAAATAGATTAGGACACTTTGCTTCCTGACAAACGGTATGCAAAGATAAACGCTTAAGCAGTGAAATCACCTGCTCTGTCTGTTCGTTTTTCCGATATTTGATTCTTAACCATTCCGGCTTTTTCATATTCATGATGATTCCCCTAATATTTTTTTAACTTTTCTCTGTCTTTCCAAGCAGGATAAAGGTGAAAAATCTGTCCAAAATAATGAGCAACTTGTTCCTTGACTTTGCTAATGTCTTGTTCCCTCTCGGTTAATTTTTTAATTGAAGTTATTCCTTTATCTAGAATACCACAGGATAGAATCCACTGAAAAGCACTTAAATCAGTATTAACATTGAAGGCAAAACCATGCATGGTAACACCTGAACGAATCAACAAACCAATGGCTGTAATCTTATCATTCCCAACCCAAACGCCCGGATGTTCGGAATCACGACCGGCTTTAATCTGATAATTATCTTTTAATAATTGAATAAAAATTTCCTCCAGACCACGGACCAATTCTCTAACTCCGGTAACATGTTCTTTAAAGCGCATAATAGGATAGCCAATAATCTGTCCCGGACCATGATAAGTTACATCTCCACCCCGTCCAATGGAGCATATTTTTACACCTTTCTCCTTTAAAAATTCCCTGGAAACTATGATATTACTTTGATTTCCTCTTTTCCCAATAGTGATTACCGGTTCATGTTCCAGAATAAGCAAAGTATCACCTATACAATTTCTTTTCCTTAACTCCAAAAGTTTTTCCTGTATTTCCAATGCCTCTTCATAATCAATGATATCTAAATCAATAACATCAATTTTCTTTTCCCCTTCCAAAAATTGTTGCATATGTTACTCCTTCATTTTAACCCTCAGTGCATAACTGGTAAAGTAAATCAATGCTTGTTCGTGTTTAGTATTTTATGAGTAGTTTTATCGCTTATTTGAAAATTTAATAACTCTCCCCGCTCTATATTCTTTTCATGCACAAGATACCTTTGCAACCGGTTTACTAAACAAAATCCTATGCGCTTCATTTCATTTTCAAAATCCTGTAACTGGCTGGAATCAATGTGTGTTGGAAATACCGATATCAAGCCTCCTTGGGGTTTTGCAATTCTGTGTATTTCAAGTAATAATCTTGACAAATTAATCTCATTTGGTCGGAAATACCAAAAAATATCGTAAAGCAGGATAACATCAACTGAATGATTCGGTAAAGAAATCTTTTTCTCAACATCTTCCTGAATGATTTTAACATTTTTACCTAGACCTGATGATATTTTTTGTTTCAAATCTTGTAATTTTCCTCGATCTGCATCTATTGCATAAACCATCCCTTCTTCTCCCACTAGCTTAGAAGCAGGAATGGTATAATGACCACATCCACAGCAACAATCCAAAACAGTATGTCCCCTTTTTAATCCTACATCCTTTAAAGCTTCCAGGGAATATTGCTCAAAATCTTTTCTCTCAGACATGATAAATATTGACTCCTATTTGCATTTTATCAAATTAGCATTTAAACTGAAAGTCCAATTATGGAAACTATTTGGTACCTATAGTTTCCATAACAAATGGAAAGAATTTTGATTGATAATTGATTCCCTTAAGTATCTTGTAAATATTTTCATCTTAAAAATAATTCATCTAATGATATCATATTTTTTGAAACTCCTATACTAGATAAGATTAGAACGTGGATTCTATAACATTATGAGTAAAAAAGGGGGGAGGATTGCCTTTTACGCTTCACCAGTCCCGGGGAAATAATCTTTCCTGATATTTTCTCTATCGATACGAAGCTGCTGTAAGGCTTTTTCCACTGATTTGACCATTAAGATAGGCCCAGAGAGATAGAAAATCCGTTCCTGAATATCAGGCACTGTTTCTCTAATCAATTCCTGATCACAGCGCCGAGGTGAAAAGATATAATGAATTTTAAGTCCTGGAAACTGTTTCTCCAGCCGGTTCATGGTATCTTTGAAAACAATACTCTCTTCATTTTTATTACTGTAAATCAAGATTATGTCTTTTATAGCTTTCTTTTTTCCCAAGTCTAAAAGAATAGAATGAAAAGGGGTAATGCCAATTCCCCCTGTTATAAATACCAGTTTTTTATCTGCGTCTTCTACCGTGAAATGTCCCTGTACTCTGAGAGCTTCTACAGAATCTCCCACTTTCTTAGCAAATAAAGTTTGCTTAAATGAACTGCTTTCCTGAAAGAAAAAGCGGGTAGTAAGCATAATCTTTTTTTGGTATGGGGGAGCAGAGATGGTAAAAATGCGGGTATCTCCCCTATCATCCGGATTATCATGAGGAATTTTATAAAGAACATATTGCCCTGCCTTCCAGGAAATGGGTTTCTCTGGCTGAAATATAAAGCTAAAAACATCATCTAATTCCTGCCGCTTTTCAATTATTTTTAATTTCA
>CAYSAA010000029.1:0-4452 GCA_964428905.1 uncultured Atribacterota bacterium | reverse complement strand
ATAAAATGTCAGCTAAAAATATCTACATATTTATCATAATGCAATTTATTAATAGTGGGATTGTTGCGTTTTTCAGATAGATTATATAAAATAATATTTACAAAAAGATAAATATATGGCGCAATCGAATAGTGGTTAATTCAGCTGGCTCTCAATCAGCAAACGGGGGTTCAATTCCCCCTTGCGCCACCATCATATAGAATAGGTAAAGGATTAAATCAAAAGAGCAGGTAAGCCTGCTCTTTTTAGCATGGTTAATAAAAATTAGGTAATTTCATGGGAAATATCAATACAAAAATAATCAAAATTGACCCGAAAAATATTGATGTAAAAAAATTACAAGAGGCCGGCCAGGCTATTAGAGAAGGTAAATTGGTTGCTTTCCCTACCGAAACCGTATACGGATTGGGTGCAGATGCCTTAAATAGAGATGCAGTAATAAAAATATTTAGAGCCAAGGGTAGACCTTTGAATGATCCCTTAATTGTTCATATTAGTAATATAGCAGAGGCGGAAGGTTTGGTTGATGAATTACCTGCTATTGCTACAAAATTGGGACAATTGTTTTGGCCAGGTCCTCTCACTATGGTTATGAAAAAGAGTAAGATAATTTCTAACTCTATCACCTCAGGTTTGGATACTGTAGCGATACGTGTGCCGAATCATCCAGTAGCACAGGGATTAATTAGAGAAGCTAGAAAACCGATCGTTGCTCCCAGTGCCAATTTGTTTACCCACATCAGTCCGACAAATGCACAACATGTTATTGATGATTTAAAAGGAAAAGTTGATATAATTCTTGACAGTGGAGATACAATGGTAGGTGTTGAGTCCACTGTGGTAGATGTTACCGATTTACCCTTGAGGATATTGCGCTTGGGAGGCATTACTCTTGAAAAACTGAAAGAGGTAACATCAAAAATTATTATTGCTAATCAAAATGAAGAAACGAAAAGATCTCCGGGAATGTTAAATAAGCATTATGCACCAAAGGCAAAGATGATACTGGTAGAAGAAAAAAACGAAAAAATGATTGGGAATATTTTTAGGCTTGCTTCTGATTTTCGAGATGCAGGAAACAAGGTAGGAATCATTGCCAGTCGGGGAAATTCAGAAAAATATCCTGGATTTTTAGTAAGAGTCTTAGGTGATGCGCAGGATTTAGAAACCTGTGCCCGTAATTTATATGCCCAACTGAGGTCATTGGATGAACTTAAATGTGATATTATCATTTCCGAAAATTTTGAAAATAGAGGATTAGGAAGAGCAATCATGGATCGATTGCACAGAGCTTCCGGTTAGTTGTTAATTTGTTAAATCACGCTTTAATATTATCATTTATCTTTAAGTACTCTTAATTGTAAAAATAGCCCTTATATGTTATAATATAATAGCGTTAGGATAGAGCGAATGCCTGAAAAAGATTTGGAAAAATATCAGATTATTGCTGTTAATCGCAAGGCAAGGCACGATTATCATATTCTGGAAACTTACGAAGCCGGTCTTGTGTTAAAAGGAACTGAAGTAAAATCAATTAGAAATCACCAGGTTAGCATTAAAGAAAGTTATGCCCAATTTAAGGGCATGGAGCTTTATATTGTTAATATGCATATTAGCCCATATAAGTTTGGGAATCGCTTTAATTTAGAGCCAAAAAGGGATAGGAAAATACTTCTACAAAAAAGGCAATTGTCCAAACTAAAAGAGCAGATTGATCAAAAGGGATTTACGCTGATTCCTTTGAAGTTGTATTTTAAGAACGGTTATGCCAAAATAGAGATTGGACTGGCAAAAGGGAAAAAGCTTTTTGATAAAAGGCGAGATCTTACTGCTAAAGCAATACAAAGAGATACTGAGAGAGAATTAAAGTATAATAAATGGGGGCGATAGGTATCGACAGGGAAAGCAGAGGTAAGAAATGCGAGTCGAGGTTCCTTGTCCTCGTAAAACACGGGGAAAAACATTAATTGCCAACGATAACGAATTGGCTTTAGCAGCTTAATAAAGCTGCTCGTCTGTAATGGGCTTTTGCCTGTAAGCTCTTTATGGGTGTAACATAAAGCAGGCTATCTGTGTCATTTACTCCGCATGATATAGAGAAAAATAGGAGTTAGTATCGTTTAAATCCTGTCTATGGGAGTTAAATGATATGAAAAAATAAAACATAGACTACGCTCGTAGTATTTCTTATCAATGGTTCTCTGGACGCGAGTTCGATTCTCGCCGCCTCCACCATTATCAAGATGTCACCCGAATATAATTCGGGTTTTTCTTTTATTTATGATTCGATAATGGACAGCATTATTTTCAACAATATTTTCAGTAAACCTGCAAGAGTGATTGATTATTCTTCATTTATTTGATATAAAAGATATTGAACAGAAAAAAATTATTATAGTTACATCAAATGGAGAAATGGGAAAAAGATTGAATTTAGTCAAAGATAGAGAAAGCAAGTTTATAATACAACTTGTCATTGGAATATTGATTTTTTGCTATATTGCTAATCGGTTAGGCTGGATTTTGATCTATTTTAGTTTGGCTTTATTTCTGGCCTATTTTTTTGGTCCTCTCTATCGTTTTCTAGTTCGAAAAAGAATTTCAAAATCGATTGCAATTTTACTAATTTTTGCTATTATTATTGCTTTTATTGTATTTGTCATATTTTTTCTAATTCCTAATACGATTAATGAATTAAATTTGTTATACAGAGAAATTCCCGGCTTATTATCCGGATATCAAAATCTATTAATGTCTTTTGAGCCCTTTTTTGAGAGGATTGCTACTGACCCAAATAATTTAGAAATCTTTCTTAAAGATATTTTTTCTGAAGTACAAAAAGGACTATTGACTTTTTCCAGGACAGCAATATTTGAATTATCATCCTTTGTCACTAAATTCGGCTTTGGGGTTGTGGTTATTCCTATTATCCTCTACTATCTCTTAATAGATATTGATCTTTTTAAAGACAATCTATTGATTTTTGTATCACAAAAAAACAAGCGTGATTTCCGTGAAATTGTGATGGAGATTGATAAGATCCTAAGTAATTTTATTCGTGGCCGTCTTATTGTCTGTTTTATTGTTGGTGCTTTAATCACCATTGGCCTTTATCTTCTGCAAATCAAGTTTTATCTCATCATTGGATTGGTGTCAGGGATACTTAATTTTATACCTTATCTTGGGCCAATTATCGGATGGGTGCTGGCCCTCTTTTTTGTTCTGGGAAAACCCTGGTTAGTTTTTATTTTATTGACTATTTTGTTTGTTGCTGTCAACCAGATCGAAGCAATCTGGTTAAATCCTAAAATCCTGGGCAAGGAATTAGGATTGCATCCACTTACCATCATTTTCTCAGTATTAACCTTTGGAGGTCTTTTAGGTTTTTTAGGTATATTATTTGCGATCCCACTTGCCGCTACTCTAAAGGTTATTATGTATAGATATTTAGTCCAGGAGGATAAAGCAGCTTGATGGATAAAAACCGAATACATGTCTTTATTATTTTATTCATTATGTTATTAATTTTTTTATCAAACTCTGTTTGCCTGGCAGAACAGGAAGAAGTATCGGTATTTTTAGATGGCAATGCACTAAAAACAGAGGTACTACCAGTCTTAATTGACAGCCGGGTGTTTCTTCCGGCAAGAGATATCGTTGAAGTTCTGGGTGGCAGGATTACTTGGTTCCCGGCATTAAAATTACTGAATATCAATATGAGTGACAGAGAAGTAAGTGTAGTAATTGATGTCCCGGAGGCAGAAGTAAATGGGGTAAAATCGCATTTAGACACACCTCCCCGTATTATTCAGAATAGGGTTATGATTCCCTTAGAAGTTATTCGCTTATTAGCGGAGATAGAAGTCAGTTGGGATACAAATTCCAGGGAACTAAAAATTATCCGACAGCAACCTTCTGTGAATAGTATTCGAAGTTATACCCATCCCGATAAGACTAGAGTTGTTATTGACATGTCCGAACAAACTCCTTACCATGTTATGACTTTGAGTAATCCAGATAGAATTGTTGTTGATGTGGATGGTTCTATCAGTCAATTAGATGTTGAGCAAAAAGAAGTTTTAATTGAAGACCCGTTGGTTAGCAGAGTAAGAACCGGTCAATTTGACCGGGATACTGTTCGTGTTGTGATGGATCTAAAAGGCAATTATGAGTATCAAGTTTTTGATTTATCTTCACCTCAGCGTATTGTGGTTGATATTATTGTGCCTCAGGAACAACAGGTTGCCTTTGTTCCTGATATTGCTTCTCAGGAAATACAGGAGGAAGTATTAAAACCAAGTACTGGAGATAATGGAAAATATATTGTAGTTATTCATCCGGGGCATGGGGGAAAAGATCCTGGCGCTATCGGGCTAAGTGGTCTGAGAGAGAAAGATGTTGCCTTGGATATTGCTTTACAGCTAAGAAAGATGTTACAGAGCAATGGCTTTG